>NZ_PDDM01000021.1 GCF_002914585.1 Pseudanabaena sp. BC1403 | reverse complement strand
CATTTTTGATGAATATCTTCCTAAATGGAATTATAGAGCCATTCCTCAAAATAACTGAAATGCATAAGTTATTTATTTTTCATTCCTTAGTCAGCCAAGATTAAAAAAATGCTACAGCCATTCATGTTAATCCCTTCCCAGTGAATAATTAGGCGTGCGCGGCAAAGCCGCGCACGCCTAATTATTCACTTTATAATGCCTATCTTTTTGGTGGGAAGGGAGTAGTCAAAAATTAAAAAAACAAAAGAGAATTGTGTCGCGAAGTGACGCAATTCTCTTTTTTGATCTTGCTATACAGAGGAGATCGTGTTAGATTGTTTGAATATCGTACTTTAATCAAAAATAGGCTTATGGAAAGTGACGATCCGCATCAAAGTAGATTTAGGCAATTCAGAGATAGTAAGCGCCATCAATTCTCGCCAAATATACAATTGCCTACCAATCAGGTCGTAGTGAATATTGGCGTATGGACAAAGGAACAGGTTAGTAATCTTGCCGAAAGTGTTAGGGATATTCATCTTCCCGATATGAGCACTAAATTAGAATTGCCATTGCAAAATTGTTCTGTCCCTGCGGGTTTCCCTTCTCCTGCGGAAGACTATGTGGAACATAAGCTCGATCTCAATAGTTATTTAGTGACTCATCCTGCGGCGACTTTCTTTGTGAGAACTTCAGGGAATTCGATGACTGGAGCACATATTCATGATGGAGATCTACTGATTGTCGATCGCTCTCTTGAAGCCACCCACGGCGATATCGTAATCGCTGTAGTACAGGGAGAAATAACTGTCAAACGCTTGCATTATCAGAAAGGAGAAGTTGCTCTAGTTCCTGAGAACGCTGGCTACAAGACGATTTTCATTAACGAACATTCCGAACTACATATTTGGGGAGTTGTCACTAATGTTATCCACAGTATTAGACCAAAAAGCCAAAAAAAGATTCGCTCTGGTCGATTGCAATAACTTTTACGTTTCCTGTGAACGTTTATTTAATCCCGCACTCATGGGAAAACCTGTAGTAGTCCTATCAAACAATGATGGTTGTGTAGTGGCGCGATCGCAGGAAGTCAAAGATCTCGGTATCAAGATGGGCGTGCCTGTCTTCCGAATCTACGAACTCATTAAGCGCTACGATGTTCAGGTCTACTCTTCTAACTACAGTCTTTATGGCGATTTATCAGGTAGAGTCATGTCTACATTGGCTTACTTTGCTCCCGATGTGGAAATCTACTCAATTGATGAAGCCTTTATCGATTTATCAGGGTTTCGATATCGTGACTTAACGGAATATGGCAATGAAATCCGTCAAAGAGTGCTGCAATGGGTGGGAATTCCAGTTTCAGTAGGAATTGCCCCGACCAAAACCTTAGCAAAGTTAGCCAATCTGATTGCTAAAAAATCTAACTCAGGTGTTTTCGATCTCAGTGTTTATCCATCTATTGATGAAATTCTATCTCAGGTAGATGTTGGTGATATTTGGGGTGTTGGCTTCAAATATGCTACTTGGCTGAGAGAAAAAGGCATCAATACAGCATTACAATTAAAAAATGCCGATGAGAGCTTGATTCGGAAAAAAATGGGTATCGTTGGTGTCAAATTGCAATTAGAGCTGAGAGGTGAATCTTGTTTAGCGATGGAGTTACTGGATAATCCCAAAAAAGGAACCTGCGTCTCTCGCTCTTTTCCACAGTCAATAGATACAATGCCCGAACTAAAAGAAGCTATCGCTTCTTTTACGCATCGAGCCGCAGAGAAACTACGACGGCAAAAACAAGCCGCCAGTGTGATCACCGTTTTTGCGAGAACTAGTCCTTTTCGAGATAATTTCTACTCAAATAGCGCCACCGCAGAATTGGATTTATCAACTAACTACACGCTTGAACTATCCCGTGTTGCGGCTCAGCTAACTGAAAGTATCTATCGCAAAGGACAAAATTTTAAAAAAGCTGGTGTGATCATGACAGGGCTTGTGTCTGAAAAGCAAGTCCAAGGTAATCTTTTTGATGTTAGTAATGATGAGGAAAAAATGCGATCGCGCAATCTGATGAGCGTAATGGATACGATCAATGAAATATATGGTAGGGATACTTTGCGGTTTGCGACCACTGGAGTGATCCAAGTCTGGAAAACTAAATCTGAACAGCGATCTCCAAAATATACAACCTGTTGGCAAGATCTACTCGAAGTTTCATAAAAAAAGAGGTGGTGCTTAGCACCACCTCTTTTTTTATGCCAACAATTTCTCAACTGCGGCAATCACATCCTCGGGTTGAGGAATCGTCAGATTTTCTAAGCCCCCGTTATAGGGAGTTGGTACATCAAGCGCAGCAAGACGCACAATCGGCGCATCAAGTTCATCAAAATAGCTATCATTAATCGAAGCAATGATCTCTGAACCAATGCTGGCGCAGCGCATACCTTCTTCAACAATCACAATGCGATGAGTTTTCCGCAACGAAGTAACAATGGTTTCCATGTCCAAAGGCTTGAGCGAAATCAAGTCAATCACTTCAGGATCGTAGCCTCTATCAACTAAAGTCTCGACTGCCTTGAGTACGTGGTAGCGCATCCGTGAATAGGTCAGGATCGTCACATCATTACCTTCGCGTACGATTTCGGCTTTGTCGAGAGGCAACAAATATTCTTCGTCGGGGATATCTTCCTTGAGGTTGTACAGCAACACATGCTCAAAGAAAAGGATCGGGTTATCATTACGAATTGCTGACTTCAGCAAGCCTTTGGCATTGTAAGGCGTGGAGCAAGCCACCATCTTAATCCCAGGCACAGCTTGAAAATAGGTTTCGAGACGTTGTGAATGCTCGGCTCCGAGGTTGCGACCAACGCCACCAGGCCCACGAATAACGATCGGGATTTTGAAATTACCGCCAGAGGTATAGCGCAACATCCCTGCATTATTGGAGATTTGATTAAAGGCGAGTAGCAAGAAGCCCATGTTCATGCCTTCGATGATCGGGCGTAAGCCTGTCATTGCTGAACCGATCGCCATACCTGTAAAGCTATTTTCTGCGATCGGGGTGTCGAGCAGGCGCAAGTCACCGTATTTTTTGTAAAGGTCTTTGGTTACTTTGTAGGAGCCGCCATAATGCCCCACGTCTTCGCCTAAAACATAAACGGCTGGATCGCGCTCCATTTCCTCATCGATCGCTTCTCTGAGGGCGTTAAAAAAAGTAACCTCTGCCATATAAATCTGTGATTGTGTCTATGATTATGTAAACAAGTCTTAAGCGATTATATCTTTTGGGGTGCGACAATACACACAACCTTGCTTGGGGATATTGTCACGATGAATGCTCAAAAATAGCTAGCCTTCATAAAAGCTATTTTTGCAATCGTCTTTCAATCATTTTTTCTAAAATTTAATTCGATACACTCTTGTTTCCAATTCACCATTCTAATGTCTCGCTACATTCACTAATGGGAGTTGCTAAACTTTCCACAATTGATGCTCCCACTTCGGGAATTTAGGGTAATATAAATTGTTTCTTGAATTCTTTCTCAATCTTCTTCGGAGAATAGAAAAGCATTATTGCGGTTTTCAGATAAGTACGATTTCGTTCTGAAAACTGCATAGATATTCTTGGGGTGGGAAGAAAGTATCTTCTCTCTGGCAAGGGAAATAATTGTTAGAAAGTTTGCCACTCTTCACGATTTAAGAAAAAGCCTTGACCTTCAGGATTTGTACAAGTAAGCCCATCAGTAGATGATTTACAAATGAATCCAGACTTTTTCCATGTCTGTCCATACTGAAGTATTGGATAATTTGAGGAATAAGCAGAATCTGAAGCACAGAGAACTTGAGCTTCTTTACTACGAGGTAATACCAGCCCACTACCCCAGTCAAATTCACAGGCTGGAGGCTTTGGAGGTATTGGTTTAAGCCTACTAACAATCTCGCAGCGCAAAAAAATATTTTGCAATGCTGAGCGCGCCGAATAGTCCCTGAGCAGACAATAAATGTTTTTGCTCGGCATTATAAATCCATTACTGCTGAAAATATCGCTAGTACTTGATTGGGCGATTGATTTGCTTTCTGTTGTCAAATCAGGAATAACAGAAGTGGATGGAATCGTTTCTTTTGAGGTTAGTTCTTCAGATTGATTTGAGGTGCGAGCAATTTGTGGAGTTAGTGCGATTGGGGTGCTCTTGGAAGAGGCATTGCTAATGGTGGATGCCGTTGTTGCTTGTGTTTGATTACAGGCAACAATAGTAGAGCATAGGAAAAATAGAATCAGTTTCTTTAAATTTGAAAATGATGATAGTTTTGCGATCGCAGTCAATAATATAGATCTGAGGCTTATAAAATTCAGGCTAAGCATAGAATAATTTATTGATTTATAAGAATATTTGGCAAAAATCTACCTAATTATTCCTGCAAAAAACTCAGACCTTGTAGTTGGGTAAATAGTTGCGATTGCCTCATCATTTTTTGTATCTTTTGACCTTAAGGTTTTAGGCTCCGTAATACGACCAATAGCTCGCTATCTTCACGCTTAAAGACTGGCAAAAATTCAATATGCTTGTAACGAATGATTCCGTGAATATCGATGATGCAGTAGGCGCGTTTACTCCCAAACAAACTAGCAACCCCATATTTTTTGCAAACATCTTGGTTGCGATCGCTGAGCAAGGGAAACTGTAAGCCCAACTTTTTGGAGAAAGCAATATGTTTTTCGATTGGGTCAGTACTAATACCTAATATCTCCGCTCCTGATTCACGAAACTTTGTCCAATCATCTGCAAAGCACTGCATTTCATTAGTACAAAGAGGCGAAAAATCCCCTGGGTAAAATGCTAGTACGACGTTTGTTTTACCTTCGTAGCGACTGAGCGTAATATCACCGCGATCGCTAGGCAAAGTAAAATCTGGAGCTTTTTGACCAACTTCGACAGACATAGAATTTCCTGTATTACCTTTTGATTTGGGATTTAGACTGGAGCATAGTACTTATTTCACAGCCAACCATAATCTTATCAAGAATAATCACCATGAAATGTTCTAAACCTCAAGGTCAATATCACCAATTAACAATCGAGCTATCTGGTGAACTTTATACAGCTTTACTAGAACAAGTCAAAATAACTGGCAAAACCGAAACCGATTTAGTAGTAGAGGGATTACAACAAGTTTTAAAGCAGACTGATGACAAAAAAGCAGAAAAAGATCGTTTCACGATCCTCGAAGCTAATTTAGAAAAAAAGCTCAAGCAATATGTAGACAGCTTAATCAAAGATCGCCAAAGCAATGTTGCTGCAAATCCAGAAATAAGCGATCGCAAATCATTTGAGCGAGTTCTACCAATTCCCACAATTCAACCATTACAAGTAGGCGATCTCGTATTGGTACTTGAACCCGATAGTCCTTATTACATGACAAAGCTTTTAGTAATTCGCACTAGCTTAATTAGAGCAACCGTGGATACCGATACAGGTGAAAAAACATTCTTAAAAAGAGATTTACGTTTTGTGGAATCTGCCCCAAAACAATAAAAGCGGCACTTTTATTTCCTAACTTTGGGCGATCGCAGAACTTTGATGGCAGTAAATCCTGTAATTGCTCCATAGATCGCGCCTTGCAAGGCGCTAGCCAATATTGTGGATTTCGCCATGTAGCCAAGATATAGCCCAAAAGTACTCAATGACAAAGCGATCGGGCTAGATATTAACCACACACCCGCCGCCCGAAATGATTTGAGTAATTGCCATTGGCAAATACCAACAATAGTCCCAATAATTGCAAAATCAATCATCAAAATTGAGAGTGATGGCATGTTTTGCGCATGAGAACGTAGTGATAGGGTTGGCAGAAAAAATACAATCGCTAGCCCCAAGATCCATCCCCACAGAGTTAGCGGTAACCACCAGCCCTCTTTGGCAAAGCGATCGCGTAGCACTAGAGACTGAGCGATAGAAATTCCCACTCCATGCAGTATTTCGTTAAGAAAAATACGCGATCGCAGATCGTAAGGGTCTTCCCAAACAAAGCTAGATAACAGCATATTGCCAATAACATTTGCAATCAGCCATAGCCACCAAAAGCTCCGTCCTACTTTTTTTGACATAGACTTTTGACTATAGACTTAAGGAAAACAGGTTAAACCATGACAGATACAGTATCAGGTAAATTAGCAGGCAAGAGAGCGATCGTTACTGGTGCAAGTAGCGGTATTGGCAAAGAAGTAGCATTGCGACTATTAGAATCGGGCGCACAGGTGAGTCTGCTTAGCCGCAATCCCGATCGCATTCTCCACGAACTACCCGCAGGTAGCAATACTAAAGGCTATGCGATTGACCTTGGTGATATCTCCCAAGTCTCTGCCAAGATACAAGCAATCGTTGCCGATATGGGCGGCGTGGATATTTTAATTAACAACGCTGGCATGGCTTATATCGGCGAATTGATCGATATGCCCCTGACTGAATGGCAGAAGTTGTTTGATCTCAACCTAACCAGTATATTTCAGTGTTTACAAGCAACGTTGCCAACCATGCGATCGCAAAAAAGTGGAACGGTGATTAACGTCGCTTCGATCGCTGCTAAGCAAGGCTTTCCTAATTGGGCTGCATATTGCGCCAGTAAATTTGCGCTATTAGGTTTAACTCAAGCGATCATGTTAGAGGAAAAGCCTCACGGCATCAAAATTATGGCAATCTGTCCTGGCTCAGTCGATACGCCACTATGGGATACCCTCGGTGATAAAGTGCCACCAAGTTTTAATCGCGCAGCTATGTTAAGCCCAGCTACTGTCGCCGATGCAATCATGACCTTGGTAAATCTTCCCGCCGATGCAATGATCAATGACTATGTGATCATGCCCAATGGAGAAGCTTTTTGAACTATAGCAATACAAAGTAAACTTTGTATTTAAAACCCAAAAGATGGGTGGTGGCGCGAAGCGCCGCCACCCATCTTTTGGGTTTTGATTTGCCCTAGCTATCTCTTGCATTGATATATAGCGCTTTGACGCTAGGCAAAGACTGGAATTTTAGCAAAAACATTGCTAGAAGTGTTGCTTTGCAACACTTCTAGCAATGTTTTTGGTTTTTATAGAATTTTTTGACGATAGATTAATTTCAGATAAATGTTCTTTATACTCATTGAATCCTCAATCAGTTTCCAGAAATTTTGTGGATCACAAAAAATCAATAATTATTTGCCTATTGATATTGCATCTCAAGGAAAACCCTTAACCAATTAGCCCTATCTATCTTCAGGATGGAATTAACTGAAACTTAACCATAATGACTTATAGCAGCTAAGGAATAGTCTAGAATTATTAATGAAAGTTAAACCACGACAGAAAAATTTCAATCTATCGAGAGAAGCAATAATTCCCGTAGATCTGCGAATATGGGAGAATATATTAAATTTTATAGTTTGAATTGCTAGTTAAACGCCGTTTTATGCTCGTGAAATTAGCTTAATTCAAGCGAAAAATTTTGATGTTTAATCACTGTTTTCTCGGCATTTTTTTCGGTTTTCTTATCTTTAAGTTAATTCACTAGATATCTAGTAAGTATCACACCATGACGATCAGTATTTCTCGCCCTGTCAACAACACCTCTGAGAACGATTCAAAACCTGCCAAAGTCCTCGAATCTCTACCCAGCAGAAAAGCAATTTCACAGATTATTCGTGATCGTGTGATCGCTGCTGGAGATCCTTTCTTTGCCAATGATACGATCGCCCATCACATCAGCGAGATCGAACGGGAAGAGCTAAAAAAAGAAATTGAAGGAAAACTGCAAGGGGTTTTTGACTCTTTAATTATTGATACCGCAAATGATCACAACACGAAAGAAACGGCTCGTCGAGTAGCCAAGATGTATGTGGATGAAGTGTTCAAAGGTCGTTATCATCCCATGCCTAAAGTTACAGATTTTCCTAATGCCAAAGAACTTGACGAAATCTATACTCTTGGTCCAATTACAGTCCGTTCAGCTTGCTCTCACCACTTTGTGCCGATCGTTGGTCAAGCATGGATTGGTATCGTGCCAAGCGATCGCGTAATTGGCATATCAAAATTCAATCGCATCGTGGACTGGGTGATGAGTCGTCCCCATATTCAAGAGGAAGCGGCGATTATGGTTGCTGATACCATTGAAGATTTAATCAAACCTAAAGGACTTGCCTTTGTGATCAAGGCACAGCATATGTGCATGACTTGGCGAGGAGTCAAAGAACCCGAAACCAAGATGGTTAACTCAATCGTGCGCGGTTCTTTCAGACAAGATCCATCGATGAAAAAAGAGTTCTTTGATCTTATTCGTGCTCACGGATTTGGCGACTCATAAAATGTTAAGCGCTTTACAAAAAACCAGAGAGTATAAACGGCACTTAGTGCCGTTTATACTCTCTGGTTTTTAATTTGTTATGGCTAGCATCTATAGTGATTGGTAGCAGAATTTATATTGAAGATAATGAAAAATTGGCTGAAGCGATCTTTTAATTTGATTTTTTGTGTAGCGATCGCAAGTTGTATAAGCCTAAGTATATTGCTAGGAGCTGTATTTGGTGATACTCAACCCGTTCAAGCTAGACTTACCGATGATACATACGATGGCAATATATTTGCGCTCTATGGTGGTAATGGCTCCATTGTGCCACCTAGAATTAGCTTGGCTCAATCCCTTGAGCTAGGTCGAGCCTCGATGTTAGTTTTTTATGTCGATGACAGTGCCGACTGCAAGCGATTTTCGCCTATTCTCAATCTAGCTCAAGGGTTTTATGGCAAAACGATCAGTCTGATTGCAGTTCCTGTTGATAGCTTGGACTTACAAACAAACAACTACACCCCAGCCGACGAAGCATACTATTACAAAGGAACAGTGCCCCAAACAGTACTAATTTCTGGTGAAGGCAAAGTTACTTATGATCGCGAAGGGCTATTTGGCTTTGAGGAATTAGACTCGGCAATTCGCGACTTACTGCATCTACCTGATGCTCCTCCCGAATTAAAATTCCGTAAAACCGATAAAGTTATCAACGAATTGAACCCTTAGATCTACAAACCTCACACCTACACATAGCAGCCTCTCTTCTTTGCACTATAGCGGTTTTCAAATGTGTGCATACTCATTTGAAAAAACAAATCAATCTCAGTAGGGTTTTTGAGTTGTCATTTTGCCTACTGCAAAATGACAATCGCTATACGGTTATATACGCGCCCTGCACTCAAGTACAGGCTAAGATTTAAACCCATTGGAAACAGGTTAATCTTGTGCAGTCATCTTTAGATGACTGCACAAGAACTTAAGTTCTTGGCTACCTGCTTATGCGGGGTAGGAGAGGATAACAAGCAAAATTATGACTCCAGATTTAGTGATGAATGAAGATCTTGTCTTAGATTTAGATTTGGTTCGCCAACAGCTAGCAAATCGCGCCCAGCAACTATCAATTCCCCAGATCGAGAAACATTTATTTCTATGTGCCGATCCGACTAAGCCCCTCTGCTGCAAAAAAGAAGTAGGTTTGCAAGCATGGGACTATCTCAAACGCCGTATTAAAGAACTCGATCTCGAAGCGAAAATCTTTCGGACTAAAACTAATTGCTTGCGGGTATGCGATCGCGGCCCAATTTTATTAGTTTATCCAGATGGAGTTTGGTATCACTCAGCAACCGCAGAGGTACTAGAGCGAGTACTTCAAGAACATATTATTGGCAACAAAATCGTCTCAGAATACGCCTTTGTTATACCCCATATCTAGAAAGGATTCCAAAAATGGAATTCCCCAACATTAGAGACAGATACCTTAACGAATCAGCTAAGGTATCTGTCTCAGTTCTCTGCAACTCTAGTTATGTTTGGCGAAAGCGATCGCTAAACATAACTAGAAGTTTTATTTATAGATGATTTTGAGCAGCAATACGCTGTTGTTGTTCATGCGCTCTCTGTTCGGCGATACGTTGCGATTCTAGTCTATTTCTATCCACTACAGAGTTGTGATTCTGTTGATTTGCCAAGCGATTGTTTACTTCCGCTGCCGATGCTCTAGCTGGATTGAATGCAACAGTACCCAGTACAGTAACAAGAAGTAATGCTACGGTTGAAATTTTCATGACTGACATCCATATTAGTGAACTATGTTCCTTTAGACATCCCAATCTCTAATACGGTTAAATTCAATTTAAATTGAATGATGAAATCTTACAAAATGAGAAACTTAAACTAGCAATATTTTTACCTACGGATTCTTATTTGCTTTCCAACAAGTCTGAGACCGTAACTTTACTTAGAAAGTGCACCCTTACGCGAGTCAAATAATTGCAAAACAGCACTCTTGATCGTAGACATGACATAAGGATCGCAACTTGCAAGCAAATCCTCGGAGGTCAAATTACCCTTAAAAAACTCCTTAGAAAGATTTAACATACGTTGCATTTCAGTAAAGCCAATCGATTTCACCATAAAAGTTGCTACAGGTGAATTTTTGACATCGTAACTAGAATCAACTGTGCGTCCCTTGTCTAACAGTTCTAATACTTCAGCTTCAATTGGACTCGAAGGCTGTTGTGGCGTGATAATTTCAGGTAAGAACTGTTCTAATCCCACCACTGCTCTGTCTTCTAACGGCAATTCCCCCATCATGGTCGATAGCGATATATCACGCCCTATCCGAAATGATAAGGCTTCCAAAATTCCGATCGACGTCAGTTTTGTTCCTAAATACAATCTTGCTACTTCTAGATTTTGCTTCGTTTGGGCAAGTAATTTGTAATAGTCTTTCTCATTTGGCTCATTGCGATAGCGCCGAAAAACAATTTCAGGTGAGAGGAAGTTCATAAATCCTTCCATCTTTTGAATGGAAACTCGATAGCCATGCACACTATAGGAGTTTCCATTCTTAAGATCATGATTTGTCTCTGGAATCAAGTTCCAAGTATTATTGAGAAAACGCGACGAATTAGTACTCGCAAAATTTTCGACATCACGATTAGATAAACGGACTGTTCTTTTGACAATTTCCGAGATTTCTTGATCGCCCCACCCAAACTGAAATGTCTCGTTGGCATTAACTAAGCGCCCAAATAGTAAGTCAGAGCAAGTCAAGCCAGAATCTAATTGTGGACGAAAAGGAATTGTAGCTTCGATACAAGCAGCTATTTCTGTCAATATTCTTAAAGGCAACATGTTTTCTAGGGCTTTGATGGCAATAAGGGCACTCAAAAACTCATTTTGCCCAGACATTGGTAGTAAAGGTTGCCCATTCTCAAAGCCAAACAGCATTATTACCATTTTAAAAATCTTGTCCTCTTGAAGTTCGGGAGGTTCAAGAATGACTAATTGCTCGCGATCTTGCTTGATATAGGGTGAAATATAGCGACTAATATTTACACTGATCCCCTGGTCTACCTGTACATAAACCAGATCATGAAATATTGCCGATATCACTTCGATCGCATCTCCCCCTTCTCCGACCTCAAAAATATGATTTGGAGTATGAAATGATCGCCAAGGGCCAGTCATGGTCTGAATGATCAAATTGGAGATTTTAGTCAATTGATCTATGTCAACTTGACCATGTAAGTCTGTGATCGCTTGTGTTAAGCAATCTAAACATTTCTGTTTATCCGTTGCCGTATTCATCCAATCCTCTCCGCATTTAATATCTTCTTATTTACAGCGTTTTTTCGAGCATCTCAACCACAAAATGCTGGTGATTATCTAGACAATTAGCGACAATTACCTAATTATCTACTCCTAAATTTGTTGATATTTTTTTAAGCGCAAGGCTATGTAGGCTCTATATTGCATGAAACTTAAACCGAATTGTATTGATGACTGATTGGATTTGTATGATTTTGCTCAGATTTTTTAATCGATTCAAAAGATGGGCAGCCCAAAACTTTTCCCATCCATAACATATTAATACGACGCTTTGAAGATGACAGAAAATCTAGCATAATCTGTCGGCCACTAAACGCAAGTAGCTCATTTTCTATGCCATTACTCATAATTCATCAAGTTTGAGGTTATGTATATCGTCAGTTTGGCTGGAAATCGCTAAATCTTTCCACTGATCCCAAATCTCCAAATGGCAACGTAATTTAGATATTTTATAGCTTTACTCGCTCTAGTTAAAACATACAGCGCTTTGCCTTCACATCCAAGCAAACACACCCAAACCAATAAATTTATTGGTTTGGGTGTGTTTGATCAAAAATTGCTATAAGAAGCACAAGATAATTGCGGCGCTTCTTATAGCAATTATCCTGTGCTTCTTTGTCATAAACGATCTGGCTACAGCTTAAAACCCTTCCTGAGCCTGATGCTTAATCCCCAAAAGTGTAGATGCACTTTTGGGGATTTGTATGACACGACTTGTGAACAAATTTAGCCCATATTTATGTAAAAGCCATGCTTTGCATGGCTTTTACATAAATATGGGCTAAATTTGCCGTAAGCTAAGAAGATTAAAGGTATCGCCAGTCACTACGTCTAATGTTTGTTTTTTGTAAGTTGGGGAGTAAAATTTGTCACTAACAATGTCACAACGAATCAGCGATCGCTTGGTATTATCAAATGGCATTGTGGTCTTAGTAACCGAAAACCCTACGGCTGACATCATCGCAGCACGATGCTTTTTTGCAGGTGGAGAGCGCGTCCAAACCTCAACAAAATCAGGACTAACCCATCTAGCGGCATCCCTAATGACTCGCGGTACTGAGAGATCTTCCTCCCTAGAAATTGCTGAACAGGTGGAGTCGATTGGCGCATCATTGGGCACAGAATGCTCAAGTGATTATTTTTTGCTGTCATTGAAAACAATTTCATCAGATTTCCATGACATGTTGCTGCTGGGATCAGAAATTTTGCGATCGCCTAGTTATCCTGAAAGCGAGCTTGCTCTCGAAAAACGGCTAACGATTCAATCGATCAGATCGCAGCAGGAGCGGCCATTTACGATCGCTTATGATCACTTACAACATCTAATGTACGGGGATCATCCCTACGGATTCCCTAGTCTTGGTACTGAGTCAAGCGTCTGCAACCTTACTCGCAATGACTTGGTTAATTTTCACCAAACCTATTTGCGTCCAGATCAGATGGTGGTTAGCATCGCAGGTAAGATTTCGCCAGAGCAAGCACACTCTCTTGTGGGTGAGGCATTTGGTGATTGGAAAAAGCCTCATCAACCAACCGTTATTGCGACACCCCCACCCATTTTTCAGCCCCGACTAATTACCCATGAGCAAGATACGCAACAGGCGATCGTCATAATTGGTTATCCTGCGCCATCGGTTAGCTCGCCAGATTATGCGGCACTAAAGATTATTTCGACCTATTTAGGCAATGGATTATCAAGCCGATTGTTTGTGGAATTGCGCGAAAAACGTGGGCTTGCTTACGAAGTATCCGCTTTTTATCCGACTCGCTTAGAAGCGTCGCAATTTGTCGCCTACATGGGGACAGCTTCACAAAATACAGGAATTGCACTGGAAGGTTTGCGTCATGAGTGTGAGCGACTTGCCACGATTGCGATCACAAATGAAGAATTGGCAATTTGCAAGAGCAAATTACTGGGACAATATGCCCTTGGAAAACAAACGAATGGTCAAATTGCTCAAGTGTATGGGTGGTATGAGGTAATGGGCTTAGGTCTAGAGTTCGATCGCCAATTTGTAGAGGCAATTGAAGGAGTGACTGAAACTGATGTCCAGAATGTGGCGCAAAAATATTTTGTAACACCTGCTATTTCAATAGCAGGCTCGGCAGATGCTTTGAAACAGGTAAAATAATCTTGGTGTGGAGCTTTGAGCCTTCTATATAGTATGTTGTAGGCTCAAAGCACCCACAACACATTTATTTAGATCTGTGTTTATTAAGGAGTACTTTTTTCTGTGTTAAATCTCAAAAATTATTGGCAAGGTTTCAAAAAAGTTGCGATTGCCTTTTGCTTAATGCTGGCGCTAGTCGGCACGCTGTTTACGCCCGTTTTAACTCAACCTGCGATCGCTCAAAGTGGATCTCGGGCGGCTGCTCTTGCCGCATCTGTAACAAAGCTACAGGTGCTTAGTGATCGCTTTGATAGTCTTGAAAAATTTGTATATTCCCAAAAATGGAATGATGTGATTACTTACATTCATGGTCCATTTGGCGAAATTCGACGCGAGCTAAGATTGATCGCGGGGCAGTTAAGCAAAACTCAAAAAGAAGCTGCTAATGATTTAGCTAATAACCTATTCAAAAATTTTGTGATCCTTGATAATGCAGCCAAGGATAAAGATGCGATCGCGGCGGAGAATGCATTTAAAAATGCTCTCCAAGATTTTGAAAGTATCGTCGATTTAGTTAGCTAATTATAAAAGGTACGCAAAGCATCTCTTCTACAAGATTAAAGAGGGCGCGATGCGCCCTCTTTAATCTTTAAAGCTATAAGTAGCTGGACATAATTAATTACTACACCCCAAACCACTAGAGTTAAGCCCCGCAGGGGCGCAATTCTAGTGGTTTGGGGAATTTATTCTGCACAAGTACTAATGCAAAGACCAATTTATCTTGATTGTCATGCCACAACATCCGTCGATGAGAGGGTGTTAGAGGCAATGCTGCCATATTTTCGGGAATCATTTGGCAATGCTGCAAGTGTCGGACATTTATATGGCTGGGAAGCAGAGGCAGCAGTCAAGTTAGCGCGTGAGGCGATCGCTATTGCCATCAGTGCCACGCCTGAAGAAATTATCTTTACTAGCGGTGCAACCGAAGCGAATAATCTTGCTATCAAGGGAGTTGCTGAAGCGTATCACCCCAAAGGGCGGCATATCATCACCATGCAAACCGAACATAGCGCGGTGCTTGATCCCTGTGCTTATTTGCAATCCCTTGGTTTTGAGGTTACCTATTTACCAGTCAAATCTGATGGTTTAGTTGATTTACAGCAACTGGAGGCAGCAATTCGTGCTGATACAATTTTAGTCTCGGTGATGGCGGCAAATAACGAGATTGGGGTGCTACAACCGATCTCAGAAATCGGGCAAATTTGTCATGATCACCAAGTTTTATTTCATAGCGATGCGGCTCAGGCGATCGGCAAAATCCCCATTGATGTGAACGCGATGCAGATTGATTTGATGTCGCTCACTGCCCATAAAATCTATGGGGCAAAGGGAATTGGTGCTTTGTATGTACGTCGTCGCCCAAGAGTGAATCTTGCCCCCCAATTACATGGCGGCGGACATGAGCGAGGAATGCGTTCTGGTACTCTCTACACGCCACAGATTGTCGGCTTTGCGAAGGCTCTCGAAATTGCGATCGCTTCTCAAGTTGAGGAGCAGCAGAAAGTTCTAGGTCTGCGTGAATATTTATGGCAGAGATTGAGCGAACTCGATCGCATTATTCTCAATGGACATCCTACTCAACGACTCGCAGGCAATCTCAATGTTAGTTTTACAGGAGTGAATGGAGCAGCCTTAATGCTAGCGGTACAGCCAGTTGTCGCTGTCTCTTCTGGTTCTGCTTGTACTTCCGCAAAGACGGAACCTTCTCATGTGCTTACCTGTTTAGGGCATTCTAAAGAGTTAGCCTATGCTTCCATTCGGTTTGGCATTGGGAGATTTAATACTTTTGATGAGATAGAAACTGTCGCTAATCATGTAATTACTTCAGTGCGATCGCTACAAAAAGAACTATAAAGCCTAAAGAAGCAAATCGCCAGCTATGCTGGCGATTTGCTTCTTTGGGCTTTCATGTGGGATTGCTTCAATGCGATCGATAACTGGAGTAGTGACCATGACTGCACCTTTGAGTTAATCTGTGCTAATCATATAGCGATAATCTTGCGATCGCTCTAAACACCCTGAATCAGAGCTTGTGATAAAATCGGAATGTAGGCTCAAGACTTTACTGAGAACTATGAATGCTTTAACGATCAGCCTAGAATCTGTCATCGATCTTACTGACGAACAGTTTTTTCAACTTTGCCGCAAAAATAGCGACCTCAGATTCGAGCGCAATGCTCAAGGAGATATTACAGTCATGGCTCCAGAAGGCGGCGAAACAGGGATGAGGAGTGCTAGCATTACCACCGATCTAGGGATTTGGAATCGTAGAACTAGGTTAGGCTTTGCTTTTGGATCGTCTACGGGCTTTAAACTTCCCAATGGTAGCGATCGCTCTCCTGATGCTTCTTGGATATTAAAAGAACGTTGGGAAGCTTTAACGCCAGAACAACAATCAAAATTTGCTCCAATTTGTCCAGATTTTGTAATTGAGTTGATGTCGCCTAGCGATAACTTGAAGGTGACGCAAGCGAAGATGCAGGAATATCAGGATAATGGGGCAAGGCTGGGCTGGCTGATTAATCGCAAAGATCGGGAAGTGGAAATTTATCGCATTGGGAAGTCTAAGGAAGTTTTGCAAAATCCAATTTCTCTGTCTGGGGAAGATGTTTTACCTGAGTTTGTTTTGAGCCTTGCGGAAATTTGGTAATAAGATACATTGAATATGCGATCGCCCGAAGCACCATGACTCAAGAGCGCATTGAGTCTAATAAACATCATCATGAGTACCAAGATCGATTAACAAAACTTTGGTATCGGATAGAAATCTAAAAACTAATCTCTGCTCATAGTTGATGCTGATTGACCAAGAGCCTGCAAGATTTCCAACTAGGCTATGGGTTTTTAATGATGGATGAAATGGATCATTTTTGAACAGTTCAAGTTTTTGTTGAAATCGAGCAACGAGTTCAGGATTCTTTTTGCGCCATTTCTTTAAGATTCGCGCAAATGATTCATCCCAAGTTAGTTCAATCATCGCTAGAATCCATCATGAGATCTTCAATAGAACCTGTGCGAACTTTACCAAGTCGATAGTTTTCTTCGGCTTCTTGAATTCTTAAGGCAATTTGTTTTCTGCGTAGTTCGACCATTCTTTTTTGCAAGGTTTCGACTACAAATAGTTGATCTTCAAAGTCAAGAACCGATATAGCTTCTAAAATATTGCCGACTGTTAATGTTTGCATACAACTTGGATCAATTTTCAATGTTGTTACTTTACGATCATACCAATTTATTTTGATTAGTTTACAATGCTTGAAATGCGATCGCCCAAAGCACCATGACCCAAGAACCAGATAAAAAGTATTGCAGGGGCGGGCTTAGTTGACAATTCTGTTCTAAAAACAGGATGTATCTGCAAAACCCGCTCCTACAGATTTCTCTTTCTACAATTCTATCCAACTTTAGGAGCAGCAATTAGCAAGATCTTTTCCATTAGGAATGGAAAGAGCCTATGCCCCCAAACCGCCAGATGACTTTGCCATCCGACAAGGATTTCAGGAGTCTCACGCTCTAGCCCCGAAATCAGAGCCTTAGCCACCTGCTTCGGAGTCATCATCGCCACCCAACGAAACCACTCCAAATCATGCGCCATATCTGTATCAGTAAGAGAAGGAAGTAGCGCCGACACCTTGATATTGTAAGCAGCCAACTCACCACGCAGAGCCTGAGTGAATCCCACGATCGCAAATTTAGTTGCCGAATAAGTCGCCATCGTCGGTGCAGCGACTTTACCCATCAGGCTAGAGACATTGACAATTCTGCCGTTGCGCAGCACCGCCATCCGCCTTGCCACCATCCGCGTGATCGCATACATACCCAGTAAATTGACCTCGATTTCCGATTGCACATCTTGAAAGCGCGATCGCAAAAAAGAAGATTGATGCGCCACTCCAGCACAATTAACTAGAATATCAATTGGGCCAAAATCACGCCATACTTGCGCGATCGCAATGTTTACCTCAACTGTCTGAGATAGATCTAGAGGTAAACTCACCGCTTCTATTCCAAAAGATTCCACTTCTAAAGAAACAGAATTTAAGCGTTCAAGATCGCGAGCAACCAGAATCAAACATTTAACTCCCTGTTGAGCGAGTTCCAATGCGATCGCCCTTCCAATACCTCGCGAAGCTCCAGTGATTAGAGCTGTTTTTCCACGAACATTCATAAAACCTCCAATATTGAGGTCTCACTAGTTTTACTATTTGTTATTGGTGTAAGTTTTTTAGCCTATGCCGCTAACTAAAACTTATACCAATTACCTAAAGCGTGACTACACTTTAGGTAATTAAAACCCAAACTCATTAGAAGGATTTTAATTTCTCAAAATGGCGTTGCCATTTTGAGAATTGGTATTACCCAAAGTAAATTTTGTGAGACGGTTAATAATCTCGTTGCCAACAACTTGTGACCAAACTTCTATATGCGTTGAGTTTTTAAAAAGTTTTTGTTCAGTCACGTTGCCCACAACAAGTAAGCAGTCAGAAATTAATCTTTGAAGCCTATCCCCAGTTCTGTCATGTCGTTACCTCCTTTAGGAAACATGGTCTATGCAGTAATAAAGGAAAATCAATACAGACTTTTAACATGGATAAGACCTTACATCTGTTTTCACAATATGTAAAGTATTGTTAAATACATTTTCAATCTGCTTTCATAGAGCCATTAACAACTTAATCAAAGCAAGTAATTCTTACTCCATATACTTTACAAGTTTTTAATTATTCAAAATTCAATAGGTAATTATCATAAATTAGAAATCAAAAATAAGCCTAAAGAGTTATCTCTAAAGATATAAAACAGAGGTAAAATCTGTACCACACTCTGTACGGGAGGTACAGATTTTTATTTTTTATGCGGAAGGTAAAACAACTGTAAACTTTGTACCCATATTAACTTCACTCTCTATAGCAATCTTCCCAGAATGAGCTTCTACAGCTTGCTTTACTATATATAATCCCATTCCTAATCCCTTAACAGATCCAACATTATCAGCCCTTAAGAATGGTAAAAATAGATTATTTAAATATTCATCAGGTATACCAATTCCATGGTCACCAATACTTAGAAATAACTGACTTGACTCGCAAATTAATTCCACATCAATAGTCCCCCCTTCGTATGAATATTTAATAGCGTTAGAGACCAAGTTCATAAATATATGCCATAGCAGTTTCTTATCTAATTTCAACTTTTGACATTGTCCATGGCTATGAAATTTAATCCGACATTTACGCATACCATCTTCTGTGTCAAAGCTATCTACTAATTGTCGGCAATAGGCGATCGCATCTACACTTTCAGGATTAAACGGGAATTTTCCCGATTCAGAACAGGCAATAAATTTAACCTCTTCAAGTAACCAATTAATATCTTTAATTGCTGATTGAATAGAAGCAAGATTCTTGGCTCTACTTTCTTTAGTTAGTTGCTCTTCAAAGGTTTGTAATTTCCAAATCAATAATCGAATTACTGACATTGGCGTTGAAAATTCATGGGATGCCATAGCAAGTAACCGAGACTTTAAAATATGAAGCTCCTTTTCTTTGTCCAGAGCTTCTTGTAATATTTTTTCTTCCTGATGCTTCTTGAGAGCCAGCATGATTGTGACATTAACTTCTGCATATCTAAGAGGCTTAGTGAGATATCCATAGGGAGAAGTAGCGATCGCGCCTTCTAAAGTCTCAGGATCGCTAAAAGCTGTTAGATAAATTACGGGGATAGACGCTATTTTGTGAATCTCATTAGCCGCAGTGATCCCACTAACTGAACCTCTGAGTTTTATATCCATCAAAACAATATCTGGGATCTGATTATGGATTGAAGCAATTGCGCCATCACTACTATCAGCTATAGCCAGAACTCGATAGCCCATATCAGCTAAAACATCTGAAAGGGCATTTGCTGTAACAAGTTCATCTTCAACAATCAAGACATCAGCGATCGAATTAGTTTTCACTGCCATATTTTTCAGTCTGTCTCTATTGCGTCTAAGCTAAATGGCTTTTTGATCCACTTATTGTAATTATACGATTAATATATAAAATTAGCCCAAAGAATAAGGGTTGTCACTCTGTGACAACCCTTATCTTTGTGTTGAAACCAATTTTGGGTTACAACGCCTGTGGCGCTGAAGCCCAAAATTGATTTTGATAGTGAGAATTGCTGTATTTCCTGAAAATCTATTTTATTGAACACCTTAACGCGATATGATAGTAAATCCTTGCTTCTGAACTTAAACCAACAGAAGCCAAATACTGACCGTAAGGAAAAAATTCAATGACTGTTAAGCGTTTGTACGAAACCATGTATATCCTGCGTCCCGATCTTCCCGATCAGGAAGCCGATGCCGCGATCGCAAAATATCAAGACTTCTTAGTACAACAAGAGTCTGAAGATATTACGATTCAACATCGTGGCAGACGCAGATTAGCCTATGACATTAAAGGTCACCGCGAGGGCATTTACATTCAAGTAAATTACACCGCAACTCCTAAAACCATCGAAAGCTTAGAGAGATCCATGCGTCTTGCTGATGATGTGATTCGTTATATGACTATCAAATTAGAGCCAGAAGCTATTGAAGAAGATGCTGAAGCAATCATTCCTGATGCTGAAGAACCTGTAGCTGTTGCTGACGTAGCTGTTGCTGACGTAGCTCCTGCTGCTGAATAAAAATAAAGTCGGCACATCGACTTTATTTAGCCAATAAAAAAGCCTCGACTAGTCGAGGCTTTTTTTATTGGCTAAATCTTAAAAAATTACAGAATGCCCCAGAAGTGCAATACACCTTGACCGCTAATTAATTCGATCGCTAATGCAGATACAAATCCGATCATTGCTAAGCGTCCATTCCAGTTTTCAGCACCAGAAGTGAAACCCCAATTCCATACGTTACGGCTTTCGTCAGACATAATCGAATTACCTTTACAGTTAATTTATATTTAGTAATGTAACAGATTGTTTAGGTATTCGCAATCTTTCTTTAGATTTTCTGCCTTTAGACAGACAAACTTGATATTCGTAAAGACATCCAAGCCATAGAATAGATCTCCTACTTCTACTTTATAGGTGACAAAAAAAGCGGGTAGCAACGCAAATCGCCGCCACCCACTTTTTTTGGTTTAGGTTAGCAACATCTATAGGTATAGGTGCGATCGCTAACGAATTGGGTAGAATCCAAGAGATATTCAAGCAATAATCTACGCAAGGACAAAATTAACTATGCGAAAAATATGGATGCGGCTTCTGGCTAGCTGCTTAGCATTGTTAGTCAATCTGACAACAACAAGCGCAGTATGGGCAGCTAGCCCCAAAAATTCTGGAGAAGTAAAATTTCAGGGTGTACCACTTCAATGCTTCGTGTCATTAGCAGATGCAGGAACATCTCCAGAATCCAAGGTTGCAGCCTACTCTGAAATTGCAAGCAAATATATAGAATTGCAGCGTCCAGACCAAGCTAAAAAAGTTTTAGAAAAAAGCTTAACCACAGCCAATACAATCACTAGCCCATCTCTCCAAACTTTTGCTCTATTGGATACAGCAGGTCGCCTAACCAAAGCTGAGCAGCTTAAATTGGCAGCGAATGCGCTAAATGATGCCTTCGCGATCGCCAAAACATTACCAGAACCTGTTGATAGAGTCTTTGCGAATATCAAAATTGCACAAGCCTATGGTGAAGCAGGTAAAAAGGAGAATGCTAAAAATTTACTAGCCGATGCAACTAAGGCAACACCTGAGATCATAGATTCCTATGTCCGATCGCGGGCTTTTGCCGCGATCGCCAATGTCTATACTGAGATTGGCGAAGATTTTAATTCTGAAGCTTCGATTTCAGCTGCGACTGACTTGTTGCCAATGATCGAAGATCCCAATATCAAAGCTAGAGCGCGAGTTGAAATTACTGGTAGCTACGCCCAAGCAGGAAATCATGCCAAAGCGATCGCCTCATTAAATGCAGTTTTCCAAGAGTTTGATGCGATGCGTGATAATGCGATCACCTCGGCAAAAGAAGCGGCTAAGAATGCCAAAAACACTAAAAAAACCGCTCCGAAACTAGCGAATAAATATTTAAAAGCTGATACGCCGAAAGAGGAAAAGGCTGCGCCCGATCCTAAAGCTGTCGAACAAGCCGCGATCGCAAATGCTGAACTCTTAAAAACGCGATCGCTTTTTTTGGTTGCAAGTCAATACTTAGTATCTAAGCAGTATGACAAAGCACTAGAAGTTATTGGCAACCTTGATGAGAAATCGATTGAAAAAAGCGTTGGTATAGCTAATGTAGCGATCGCCTATACCAAGGACAAAAAAAACGATGAGGCTATCAAATTATTTGATCAAAGTCTGCAAGGACTAAGTGCGGTTGCACCTTCAATGGATGTCTTTACGCTACTAGTAGAAATCGGTCGCCAGTATCAAACCATCAAATCGACTGATTTAGCGACTAAAGCTTGGGATCAATCCTTAGCAATCGCCAAAGCGCTACCACAACCTATTGATCGTCTCTTCGCTTTCAATATTATTGCCAGTACCTATGGTGAATTTGGGCTAACTGAAAAGGTAGTGCCAATTTTGGAAGAGAGTCTTGCGATCGCCAAAACTGCCCCAGATCCCAACATTCGATCTAGAGCTTACTCAGATATCAGCAGTACCTATTGGGCAATCGGTCAACGCGATAAAGCCAAGGAAATTGCTCAAACTATCGAAAACCCCGCAGAAAAATCACAATTAGAAAAGTTATTTGCCTGCGCTGGATAAAAAAATGGCGTGCTTTGCACGCCATTTTTTACCAATTTTCAAAAGTGTGACTACACCTTCGATAAAAGCAAAAAAATAATAGGGGTGCGAAGCGCCCCTATTATTTTTTTGCTTTATACCAATTCACAAAAGTGTGGCAACACTTTCATGAATTAGAAACCAAACCCAGTAAGGGGTTTAAAAACATAAAATGGCGTAGCCATTTTATGTTTTGGTATTATGTCCTAATACATTTGGCAACAGATATAAATCATCCAAATGAAGTTGCTATTTGGATGGCTGGTATTATTCAGGAAGTTTTAAAGAATTTAAAATTTCCCATCGCTTATCTATGGGAGCATTTGAACCGCTAAGACTACTTGTATCAGTAATTTCAAGAGCAGGTGCATCAGGTGCAATCTTCGGATAGGGAATAGCTAAAATTAATTGCTCGTATAGCCAGGCCGCAGGATCAAAATAACCAGTGGGAGATATAGATTCGACTAAGTCATCTGCTTCAATTTCGCGCTCTCTAGGATACTCGCTTTCTGGTAAAGGCTCAGCCAGACAAATCCTCTCAGAATTGTCGATCACCAACCTGTAGTTAAATTGCACCAACGTGCGATCGCAAGTCAAAGTGATAATCGTCGAAGCTTTAGAACTAACTTCGAGAAAAGAACCAACATGCCTGACACTAATCACCCCTTGGACAGGAGTTAATGTCTCTAGTCCCTCAATAAATTCCTTAAATTCAAAGGCTTCAGTCGCTTCTACAGATCTAGCAATCTGAGGTATATATAACTTTTCCATTAGCTCTGCACCAATTTGACAATCAAATGACGATTTGGCTCTCGCCCCTGACTATGGGTTTCAATATCTGGAAAATCTTCTAAAAGCTGATGAATATGTCTGCGATCGGCAGACGACAATTGCTTAATTACAAATTCAGTTTGAGTCTCGCGAACCTGCTTTACCGCATTTTCTGCTAAAGACTGTAAGTCAGCTATCCGATTTGAACGATAGCCATTTAATTCGACCGTGTAAAAATTTCTATTTTCCGTTTCTAACTTGTCAGACGGTAAATGACGATTTAAAAGAATACTGGACAGATACTGTAACGAGTCAAGTACTATGCCATCTTTACCAATCAACCTTTGAATTTGCTGATCCTGTAAACCATCAGCACTTATGTCTAGCCAATAGTTCTTAGAGCCAGTGGCAGCTTGTTCTGGAGATACCTCGGCAAGACGAATATCAACCGAAGTCGCATAACCCATCAAACTTAAAAGCTCTTGCAGCCAATTTGCCCCTGCTGAAGTATCTTCCATAAACCCTGCTTGCCTGATCAAATTTCTATTAAATATAATTCCAATATTAAATTGGGTGACGCAAAGCGTCACCCAATTTAATTAAGAGCCTTTTTTCTTTTTCTTGTTAGAAGAGTTAGGCTCAAAAGGTAGCGCAGACTTAGTCGGACTCTTTGTATCTTGCTCTTTATCGTCAACGACAACTTTAGCCTTGGCATCAACGGTCTTAGTCGTTTCAGATTTGCTAGAGACGCTAGTTTTACTGTCAGGCTTAGAGCTAGCTTTAGCTGAAGGCGAAGAATTCGCCGAAACCGCTACCAACTTTTGCAAGTTTTCGGGCAGTGGTTCCTTAGCAACAATAAAGGCTTGCAAAGTTTGGAAAATATTCGCAATCAACATGTAAAGCATTACACCAGATGGCAGTGGGAAGAACAAAAACATACCAGAGAAAATAATTGGTGTGAGTTTGTTCATCGTGTCCTGTTGCGAAGCTTCAGGAGTGGCATTGTTAGGCTTAGGCGTAGATCCACTGGAAATATTTTGGTTGGCATAAAGACTGATGCCAAATCCCAACACCATGATCACGATGTCCCAGTTAATGCTGCCATCAGCATTGGTAACACCAGTTTTACCGAGGGCTTTGATGAACAGGAAGCCTTTATTTGATGCTAATCCAGGAACTGTTGCTTGAACTGTCACATCACCAGCTTGCTTGGCAATTACAGTTCCATCATCTAGAACTTCAACCAAACCTTGCCCCTTTGTGACATTCCACTTAGTTGTTAGCTCTACATCTGGATATTCAGTAGCTAGAGCGTTGAAGTCTTTCCCTAGTGAAGTCTGCAAAACAATCTTCGATTGTTCACCGATCGCTAAGTTTGTGCCATTTACAGCAGTTGCAAGAACTGGGAAATGCACGCGATCTGCAAAATAAACGTTCTGGCTAGCGGAAGTAAAAGGCTGATGTTGAATCTCGGCTTGATTTTCGGGGGGCGCAATCTGAAAGTTGAGAGAATAATTGATGTCTGCAAAGGGCGATCCTCTCAAGGTTGCAAACAACGCAAACAGGATTGGCAACTGAATTAGTGCAGGTAGACATCCCGACAAAGGATTTCCAAATTCTTTGAAGTTAGCGGAGTTGACCTTGGCTAGCTCTTCTTGCTGCTTAGCGGGATCGCTCTTGTAGCGCTCTTGAACTTCTTTGATTCTTTGTTGCATCACTGGGTTAGCGATTTTCATGCGGCGCATACTGCGAAGCTGATTGGCACTAACTGGGAACAACACAAAACGTACAACCAACGTTAATGCAATAATTGCCAATCCATAGTTCGGCACGATGCCGTAGAAAAAATCTAGGAAAGGCAACATTATGTTGTTGGAAAGAAAACCTACACCGAAATCCATTTTCTACTTTACTGTTGGGTTTGCATCCGAATGATAACGAATATCACTCATTAAAATTAGGATCGCCCAATAACTAATGTTGGAGGGCGATCCTTAAATATTTTAGGCTTTGCCACCAATTGCGCCACTTATGTCTTGCGCTTTAAGGCTTAGCTTCGATTCAATATATTCGTATGTTTCTCGAAATTTAGGCAAAGATTTTAGTTCAAGGCGAGAACCATCTTTGAGGGTCAGTACCATATCACCCCAACTGCCAAAACCACGAGGAACTGTGACAATCTTGGCAATTTCCGCGTACACAATATCTGTACGGGTTTGACTTCTCCAACCACCCGTGACGGTAATGCGTCGGTTGGTGATGCGATAACGTACCCACAACGCTCTTGCGATCGCGGCAATGCCAAAAGGAATTGTGATCACAAAAATACTCATCAGCAAGCTAATAATTAGATCGCCAATGTGGGGTGCGCCTTCGTAGAAAACTTCCTCGTTAACTGCCATGCAAAACCTTCGCCTTTGCTAGTAAATTCTTTAGGTCATCCCAAAGCTCTTGATAACTTGGCTTGCTCTGAACAGTAGTCACTGTTACAACTATTTGCAATCCATTCTTCAATTGTGACAGAAGTTGACGAAAAATGGCGCGAAGTTGACGCTTAAATCGATTACGGGTTACCGCCAACTTGCTCACTTTTTTGCTAACAACTATGCCTATCTTGGTTAAAAGGTCATTGCTATCAATAAGAATTCGCAAATTCAAGTAAGTGCCTCTGTAGCGATCGCCTTTGGCATATACTTTTGCGAAGTCTTCACGCCGCCGCAGACGGTTTTGATTAGGAAGCACTAGAGATTAACAATTGCAAATCGAGTACAAATTATGGTTATGAATTAAATCTAGTAATAGCAGATCTAGCGATCGCTTATACAGTTGTGAGGCGAACACGACCTCTGCTACGACGCGCTCTGATTACTCGGCGACCTGTAGGAGTTTGCATTCTGGCACGAAATCCAGAGGTGCGCTTCTTTTTGCGGACACTACCGCGTAGGGTACGTTTTGTCATAACCGTTACTTACTTATTTAGTTTCTAAGGATGTCATTTTTTCACAGGCTTCTAAGTATAACACCTGTGTTTAGCCTATGTATAGTTTTACCAACAAGGCTATTAATTCTCATTATAAAAATCAGTTTTTTGAAAGTCAGCCGTAGGCTGACTTTCAAAAAACTGATTTTGTTGTTTCTAGCGCCTTTGGCGCTAGAAACAACAAAATCAGTTTGATATATAAAAAGTAAAGGGAGCGCTCAGCGCTCCCTTTACTTTTTAACGAATGTACTCTTTTAAAACACTATTGCGATTAGGATGTCGCAACTTGCGAAGAGCTTTAGCTTCGATTTGGCGGATGCGCTCGCGGGTGACATTGAAGATTTGACCAATTTCTTCGAGCGTTTTCATGCGCCCATCATCAAGTCCGTAGCGTAGACGCAAGACATCACGTTCTCTAGGGCTAAGAGTGCCAAGCACGCTTTCAAGATCTTCGCGTAATAAGCTCTTAGCAACTTGATCATCAGGTGTCTCTCCTTCAGATTCAATAAAGTCACCGAGGCGAGAATCTTCTTCCTTACCAATAGGAGTTTCCAGAGAGATCGGCAACTGGGCAGATTTGGCAATAAACCGCAGCTTTTCGATCGTCATCTCCATGCGAGTGGCGATCTCTTCCTCAGTTGGCTTACGCCCCATTTCTTGGGAAAGTAACTTAGTTGTTTTCTTAATCCGCGAAATAGTTTCGTAAAGGTGGACAGGTAAGCGAATCGTGCGAGATTGATCAGCGATCGCACGAGTAATTGCCTGACGAATCCACCATGTCGCATAGGTTGAGAACTTATAACCCTTTTCATGGTCGAACTTCTCGGCGGCACGGATCAATCCCAAACTGCCCTCTTGAATTAAATCTTGGAAAGACAACCCCCGATTCATGTATTTTTTGGCGATTGATACCACAAGTCTCAGGTTAGACTGCACCATTTTGTCTTTGGCGCGGCGACCAGAGTGGAGGCGTTTGCGAAACTCTCCAAGGGGCATGTCCATTTTGACTGCCCAGTCTGCTTCCCTTACATCGTCAGGATGACATTCAACTTCGGTAGCTATTTCTTCTCGCTTTAGCTCTAGCTCTAGAAGATCGGCAATCTTTCGAGCAAGCTCAATTTCTTCATCAGCTCTGAGTAAGCGAATACGACCAATTTCTTGAAGGTAGAGGCGAATCGAGTCTTCAGTAAAATGCTTTTTCTTAGTCTGGCTAGCTCGTTTTTTAGTCCCCCTTGCTTTGCCAGCTTTGTCAGGGTCATCATCAGGGTCAGCGTCTTCATCTGAGTCATCAATTAAATCATCCTTTTCGAGTTCGATATCATCATCTAGGTCTTCAAGGTCTTCTTCAATTTCTTCAAGATTTCCGCCAAGTTTGCCAACAGGCAACTTGATTTCAATAGGTAGGTCGATGGCTGTTTTGCTCATGCCAGATTCCTCAGATCCGTACTGTCTAAAACTTTGTGCTACGGGGAATTACACCTAGATGATTGTAGCTTGCCAAATATAAAAATGGTGGTTTGGGCTACTTAAAATTATGAAAAACCTGTCTAAGGGTTAATTTACAATCCTTTGATTTAGTCAAACTGGCGTAATTCCTACTTATATATTTATAGTCTAATGATGGCAACCCCGATTAAAAAATTTTTTTGACAAAAAAAATTTGGGCACTATACCCAAAGCCACTTGATATTAGGTACTTACTTGATGGGACATTTTTTCTCGGCAGGTGTCTTAGAACAGATCATAAAGCCCAGATAGTATGAGGCGAAGCTATGTCGCCTCATACTATCTGGGCTTTACAAGTAACTATGACTATAAATAACGTGATCGCTCAAAAGATCTTCAAGAAAATCGATGCAGTTATGCGGTTAACAGATACATTTATTAAGTATTATTAAATTTTAATCATGTTTAAGCCTAATAAGATATCTCTAGCTTCAATTGGTTTGTATGTTGGCGCAGTTCTATTTGTAGTGGGCTTTTGGGCTTATGCTAAAGGCAATTCCACACTAAATCTGATTGGCTTTTTCTATGGTTTTCCAATTTTATTGGGAGGATTTGCTTTTAAGTCTTCGGAAGTAACACCAATACCAGTCATTGTTCCTGCATCTGAAGCGGTTCTGGCTTTGCGTAATTTACAAGAAACTGCAACACAAAAGCAGTTACGCAAAGATGTAACCCGCTATCGTTACGGGATCAAGGCACACTTAGACGAAATTTTAGAAAAATTGGGGATGAGTCCTACCGATGAGGAGCGTCCAGTCTTAGCTGGGATTTATGAAGAAATTTCTGAATCTGAAGAAACTAAAGGATTCTACAGTTTAGTTCTGCGTTTTCGATCGCCTTTGATGGATTTTGCGACTTGGCAACAAAAACAAGATAAGTTAACACGATTTTTTGGACCTGGGATCATAGCCGTTGTTACAGAATTAGAAAATAAGGAAGTTGATTTAAAGTTGGTTTCGGTAAAATAAAAGCCAGTTTTTTGTGGCGTGGCAAAGCCACGCCACAAAAAACTGGCTTTTTATTTTTTATATAGTTAAGCAGTTTGGAGATAGCGCGATTCAGTGGCTTTAGTTTCTTTGATAGCTTTGGTAGCAAGTGCAAGATCGGGGAAATTAGTGAGTTTCCCGACAGATACTGTACCTGCTTTGGCAGTGCGTCCCGATCGCAGCGCTGATATTTTTACACTCAAACAGCGATCGCCTGATAAGCCGTTAATTTTGATGGCTGCGAGTTGGCAAGAATTTCTCCCATTTCTAGATATAGCTCATCCTGATTTGGCGATTTGGCAACAAACTGCTCAGAAATATTTTGCAGGCGCGGTGACTCTGGTTTTGCCAGCTAGTGATCGCGGATGTAGTTTAAATCAAGGCTTTACCACTCTAGGGGTGAGAATTCCTGATAGTAAAACAGCGATCGCCATTTTGCAGCAGACAGGGGCAATGCTAACCACGAGTGCCAATAAAAGTAACGAGCCACCTTTACGCAAAATGCTCGAAATTAATAATACTTTTCCTTCAGTAATGACTTTGGGCGATGAGATCGACATTACTGAAAGAACTGGTAGTGGACTGCCATCAACTGTGGTGGAATGGACAAAAGATGGTTGGTTAGTTCGCCGCCAAGGTTCGGTCAGTTTCTGAACAAAAAAAGGGCGCTTCGAGCCCTTTTTTTGTTCAGATTGTTTGCCAATCTCGTGAGAATTTTCCTAGATTGGCTGTAGTTAGCTCTTTTTCTAACCATTGCAGGGCTGTTACTTGGCTAGGAAATTTCTGACTGTCGTAGTCTTGAAACACATCCACCAAAGAAATGGCGATCACCGATTGTTCTGAGGCAAGTGACCAACGTTGGAAAAACTGTTGCATAGTCTGCGCGGGTAAAGACGCTTGAAGATTTTCCAATGCAATAAGCTGATTTGCCGAACGTGTATAAGCTTTTACAGCAGCAGTTAGATTGATAAGTTGGAGTTGAGGATTGTTAGTTGTAGGTTCAGTAGGTAGCGTCGGCGTAAATGGAGTAGTTGTCCCTGTAACTGTTCCTGCATTCAGGTTTGACCAATCTTGGCGAAATTGAATAATCGTCTGTGACAAGAGTTGGCTTTGTAACCATTGCAAGGCAAGATTTTGGTTGAGCATTTGGGCATTGTTATAACCACTGAAGGCATCTTGCAAAGATGTAGCTGTAGTTGTTTGTCCAGAAGCAATTTGCCAACGTTGAAAGAATTGCTGCAATATTTCTGGCGAGACACTTGCCTGCAAGTTGTTAATTGCAGCGGTTTGATTTGGCAATCTAGCTCGGCTATAACTATTCGCAGCATCGGCTAGGCTAATCGCACTTGCAGCAGGAACAGTTGATGGCGTGTTAACACTTGGATTATTAGATGTTACTGGAGTTGTTGGGGAGGGGACAAAAATCGAAGGTGTTGGAGTTGGAGTTGGAACTGGAGTTGGAGTCGGCGATGATGGGCGGACAATCTCGACAACTGTGACTGGCGGCGTGACATCTGCGATCGCTGGTGCTTGCAATTTTTTCCATGTTTGCTCGCCCACTTTGCCATCAATAGTCAAGCCATTAGCGCGTTGAAATGCTGCGATCGCGTCCCTTGTACCCACGCCAAAATCACCATCAATGCGACCTTGGTAATAGCCTTTGTCTTTGAGTAGTTGTTGCGCTTGAGAAACAGCATCTCCTTTGGAACCAGGCAACAATGTTGGCAAGCTCTGAGATGAAGTCGGTATCCCCATACGCAATTTAGCCCAGCTAGAACTACCAACGATGCCATCAGGTACTAATCCATTCGCTTTTTGAAATTTCAGGACAGCATTTGTTGTACCAGCACCAAAATCACTGTCAATCTTGCCACTATAAAATCCTTTACTTTGGAGAAGTTGCTGCAACTCAGCGACAGCACTACCCTTACTACCTTGTCTTAATATCGAGTCCATGATTAGCCCAAGTTTATAAAAGTTTATGGTCTGTAATTGGCTCACAATCTAGACTTTAGAGAAAAGAAGTGGTGCTTTAAACCCTTTGTAGTCTCTAAAGTTAGAAATAGAGTACACGAGCATCTAGTCCTTGAGATCGCAAGAAATGTTTCAAAGATTCGGCGGCATCGCGATTTGTATATCCGCCAGCATAAATATAGTCGCCACGACCTGACTTTGCCACAAAAGCGTTAGGAATAAATTGTCTGACTTGGGCTAAAGTTGCCATAGATCGCATGGGAACTGCGGTAACGTAGCGATATTGTGCCGAGTTTTCAATGCTATTTGTAGAGTAATTGCTAGGCAAATAACTAGGCAAGGTCACATAGGGTGAAGTATTAACGGTTTGAACAGGCTGAACAGTCTGAACAGTCTGGGAAGTTTGATAAGCCTGCTGTGCGGCTACGCCACGTCGTTGCAATTCGCGCGTCACTGAATCTGCGGTCGAAGCATCGAATGCTCCTGCTACGATAGCAGTCTGTCCATTAACTGAAGCAACTACAGGATTAGTGACTACTTGCCTTGCAATATTTAGGGTTACAGGATTATTGCCAGCTATATAGACAACAACATTGCCTAATTGAGCATTAGCATTTGAGATCGCCACATTCCAAAATCCCCAACTTGCGATCGCTAAGCTAATAGCTTGTTTTGCCCAGTCTGATATCTTCATCGTTGTTTAGACCTTATAACCCTAAAGCGACTTAATTGCTCATGAACTTAAGATAATTCTATCGTAAGTACCTTGGCATAATTTAAAAACCAAAACCAAAAAACTATACCGCCCGCTACGTGGACGGTATAGTTTTTTGGTTTTTATAGTTGCAGTCACTTGTCTTAGGACAAAGCAAAACCCAAGAATTGATTGGGTTTACACTTGGCGACAGCTATATATTTAGGATGTTTAGGTGTTTTGCACTTTTCTGAAATTATAAATTCCAGCCCTTAGCTAATAAATTCTCCGAGATTGACTCATGCCATTGCTCTAGCAATACCCCGAATTCCTCTGTATGAAGTCCTTTGCACCATAACATCAAAGCATCTTCGCCAGTCACTTCATAATATTTGGGTCTTCTACCAATTTCCTTAAAGCCAAAACTTTCGTATAAAGCGATCGCCACATGATTAGATTCACGGACTTCGAGAGTTGCCCACTCTAAATTGCGATCGCGAGCTTTTTTAAGTAAGCCCCAGACCAATGACTTACCAAAACCTTGACCTTGATATTCGGGACGCACTGCTAATACTGTTATATGTGCCTCTTCAAGAATTGACCATAAACAACCAAAACCCAGTAATTCATAATTTTCGTTAGTTAATCCCAATATAAGACTACTGGGATTGTCAATTTCACGCTGATAGGCTTCTAAGCTCCAAAAATCACCAAGACATGCACAATCGATCGCCCGTAACTGCGATAAAAATTTTTGATCAATCTCACTCAAATAGATTCTCGTCGAGAGGCTCATGTGTTGTAATTATCTAAAGATTTATGGGGATGTATTGTGTGCACCACGAATCCGAACCTGATCAAAACGGATTATTAACCAATGTCAGAATTCATGCCAATTGTATATCTCAGCGTGGTTAGCTTTTTCGCTTGGATTGTCAGCACACTGGCGGGTGGCGGCAGTCCATTTATCTTGATTCCATTAGTCAATCTCCTCATGGGAGCCGCTGCCGTTCCACCCGTAATCACGATCGGGATGTTTTTTGGCAATGCCCACCGAATTTTACTGTTTTGGCATGATATTGACTGGGTATTGACAGCTTGGTATGCACCTGGGGCGATCGCAGGCGCAGTCTTAGGCGCATATACCTTTACCAAAATCCATCTAGATTGGCTGCAAATAGCGATTGCAATCTTCCTAATTGTGAGTGCAGTTTTATTTGAACTAGAAAAAAGTCCCGAGAAAACCGTTGCCGAAGACAAGGCAAAACAGATCAAACTGGTCAATGACTCCAAAGAGTTAGAAGAGATCGAGGAACTCATCGAGACCAATCAGTTAGGTGAATTGACCGAGTTAAGCGATCTAGAGCAGTCAGAGTTAATTCCTGAAAAAGTAAAGCCCAAATTTCAACTCAAAGCTTGGCATATCATGCCAGCAGGTTTCCTCAAAGCCTATGTATCAGGTCTAGTGGGAACAACTGGCCCCGTGTTAAATCCTTTCTATCTCCGCTATGGCTTAGTCAAAGAGAAAATGATTGCCACTAAAGCCACTCATATGACGATCATTCATCTGGCCAAAATTTTCACCTATGGGCTACTGGCGGCGATGTCGAAGGAACAAATAATCGCAGGATTAGCGATCGGTTTAGCCGCCATACCTGCCAATCTTATTGGCAAAGCTCTCCTCAAACATATGAGTCCGCATCAATTTCGCCAAGTTGTCTTAGCATTTATGACTGTCGGCGGAATTTGGATGCTGTGGGGGCAAAGAGATTTGTTTACTAATTTTTTTAGCAGCACCTTGTAATAAAAACTAAAAGATGAGAGACGGCGCTTTGCGCCGTCTCTCATCTTTTTTAATAAATAACAACAACCATAAGCAAATCGATATGAGTTTTCGGTTTACCAGCAGTTCTCATTATAAAAATCGATTATTTGAAAGCCCGCCTTTGGCAGGCTTTCAAATGACCGATTTGGTGTTTCCAGTGCCGCAGGCACTGGAAACACCAAATCGGTTTCATAATGAGAATTGCTGTCGGTTTACTCATTAACTTGTCATTTGATCTGTTTTCTGAGTCACAAATATGGATAAAACAGATCAAAATGATTGGCAAGATCCACCATAAAAAGCAAAAATTATCCCTAAGAGGTATCTATAAATTCCACTCAAAAAGGTGTGAGATCCGTACACATAGAATGCTGCTAAGGCTGTGCTAGTATTAACTTTAACCAGAACGCAGCAAAGTATGGGGAAACGCCATGTTTGAACGCTTTACAGAAAAAGCAATTAAAGTCATCATGCTGGCTCAAGAGGAAGCTCGCCGCCTCGGTCATAACTTTGTCGGCACAGAGCAAATTCTATTGGGTCTGATCGGAGAAGGAACTGGCGTTGCCGCCAAAGTACTGAAGTCGATGGGTGTAAACCTCAAAGATGCACGGATTGAGGTTGAGAAAATCATCGGACGCGGCTCTGGTTTTGTCGCGGTAGAAATCCCTTTCACGCCTCGCGCCAAGAGAGTCCTAGAGTTGTCCTTAGAAGAAGCTCGCCAGTTGGGACATAACTACATCGGTACTGAGCATCTATTGCTAGGACTAATTCGCGAAGGCGAAGGTGTTGCCGCTAGAGTTTTAGAAAATCTGGGCGTTGATTTGTCAAAAGTCCGCACACAAGTAATCCGCATGTTAGGTGAGACTGCTGAAGTCTCCGCAGGTGGAGGTTCATCAGGACGCACCAAAACACCAACCCTTGACGAGTTTGGCTCAAACCTGACCCAGCTTGCTCAAGATGGCAAACTCGATCCTGTTGTGGGTCGCGAGAAGGAAATTGAACGAGTAATCCAAATCCTCGGTCGCCGCACCAAAAACAACCCTGTTTTGATCGGTGAACCTGGTGTTGGTAAAACTGCGATCGCTGAAGGTCTAGCACAACGTATTTCTAACAGTGACATACCAGATATCCTTCAAGAAAAGCGCGTTGTCACCTTAGATATTGGCTTGCTAGTCGCTGGTACAAAGTATCGGGGTGAATTTGAGGAACGCCTCAAAAAGATCATGGAAGAGATTCGCACTGCTGGCAATGTGATCTTGGTAATTGATGAAGTTCACACCTTGATCGGTGCTGGTGCAGCTGAAGGTGCGATCGATGCCGCTAACATTCTTAAGCCAGCCCTTGCTCGTGGCGAACTACAATGCATCGGCGCAACAACCCTTGATGAATATCGCAAACACATCGAACGCGATGCGGCTCTAGAACGTCGCTTCCAACCTGTCATGGTTGGTGAGCCTAGCGTCGAAGAAACCATCGAAATTTTGATTGGCTTGCGTCAGCGCTACGAAGAACATCACAAACTCAAGATTGATGATGCAGCATTAGTTGCCGCTGCAAAACTAGCTGATCGCTACATTAGCGATCGCTTCTTGCCAGACAAAGCGATCGATCTAGTGGATGAAGCAGGTTCTCGTGTGCGCCTGATCAACTCACAGTTACCTCCCGCAGCCAAAGAACTAGACAAAGAATTGCGTCAAACTCTCAAAGATAAGGATGACGCAGTTCGCAAACAGGACTTTGATAAAGCCGCCGAATTACGCGATAAGGAAATTGATCTCAAGCAACAAATTCGTGCCCTCAGCCAAACTAAAAAGGCGGAAACACCTGCCGAAGATGCACCTGAGATCCATGTAACCGAAGAAGACATCGCCTATATCGTCAGTTCTTGGACTGGCGTACCTGTCCTCAAAATCACTGAATCTGAATCTGTCAAGCTCATGCAGATGGAAGAAACTCTGCATAGCCGCGTAATCGGACAAGATGAAGCGGTTAAAGCTATTTCCCGTGCGATCCGTCGCGCCCGTGTTGGACTTAAGAGTCCCAACCGTCCGATCGCTAGTTTTATCTTCTCAGGGCCTACAGGCGTTGGTAAGACTGAGCTAACTAAGGCTCTCGCCGCTTACTTCTTCGGATCTGAAGATGCGATGATCCGCCTCGATATGTCTGAATATATGGAGCGTCACACCGTATCTAAATTGATCGGTTCACCTCCAGGATATGTTGGCTATAACGAAGGTGGTCAGCTTACTGAAGCTGTGCGTCGTCGTCCTTACACCGTGGTGCTATTCGACGAAATCGAAAAAGCTCACCCCGATGTTTTCAATTTACTCCTACAAGTACTTGAAGATGGTCGCTTGACTGACTCTAAGGGTCGCACTGTTGACTTCAAGAACACCTTATTGATTATGACCTCCAATGTCGGCTCTAAGGTAATCGAAAAAGGTGGTGGTGGACTCGGCTTTGACTTCGCGGCTAGCCAAGAAGATGCGCTTTATACCCGCATCCGATCGCTAGTTAATGAAGAGCTGAAGCAATACTTCCGCCCAGAGTTTCTCAACCGTCTTGACGAAATCATCGTCTTCCGTCAGTTGACTAAGCCCGAAGTCAAAGAGATTGCCGATCTCATGCTCAATGAGTTCTTCAAGCGGATGCTCGATAAGGATATAGTCCTTACCGTAACTGAGCGATTTAAAGATCTGCTTGTCCAAGAAGGTTACAACCCTAGCTACGGTGCACGTCCATTACGTCGAGCGATTATGCGCTTACTAGAAGATTCTCTTGCAGAAGAGATCCTGACAGGTAAAGTGCGTGAAGGCGCATCTGTACAAGTGGATGTCGATGACGATGGCAAGGTCAAAGTTATCGAACAAGAAGCTCTAAGCGGCTCTGAAAATAACCTTCAGTTGCTGCCATCAGCTTAAGCCATATAAAGGTAGACCCTACGCAAAGCGCAGGGTCTACCTTTATATGGCTGTAGGTAATTTGCATAGCGCTAAATTTAAAACAAGCTTCATGAATGCCAACCAGCGTAATATTGCCGTGAAATCTAATCCTCTGCATCCTACAAAATTACAGTCGGTCGCTGGGGATTTGTCATCTGCGGAGATGCCTGAAGTCATTGTCGTAACTCAAAATGAAGAGTATGTCGGTAATGTGCCTGCACCTCTAACTGTCGCAGATGTCGAAGGTGGTGAACTTAAGCCTATTCCTATCAGCAAACCTGCGAGATCTCAGCCGGATCCAGAACCCGATCCAGAGATCTCGCAGGTTCGTTTTAAAACGCTTGATGGGAAACTGAATCTGCTTTTACCAACTGACAAAAAAGTCAAGTTGCCATTTAGCAAATCAAACGATGATGGCGAATTTAGATCATTTGACTTAGATAGTAGTCAGTCAAATAATTCTGAGACTTCGCTTCTAACTTTAAACTGGGAAGAAATACTTTCTCAGTTAGAGCAACGCATGGCAGCGAGTGGTCATGATTGGAAGCCGCGCACACAGGTGCATTTGCAAGCAGGAGATCGCCTGTTGGATACACGCCAACTCCAAGAGTTATCCGAGTCACTGCAAAATTATCAGCTTTTGCTACATTGTATTGTCACCAATCGTCGCCAAACTGCGGTTAATGCTGCTAGCATGGGCTTCTGTGTAGAGCAAGGTACGGTCTTTCGCGAGCTGTTAGGGTTTAATCCAATTCCTAATGCACCGACGGATGATCCTCTATACATTAAGATGACGGTAAGATCTGGCACAGAAATTCGTCATTCTGGCAGTATTATTATCTTCGGTGATGTTAATGCTGGTGCAGAGCTTATCTCTGAAGGCGATATTATTGTGTGTGGCAAGCTAAAAGGCATGGCTCATGCAGGTGTAAAAGGCAACGCCCAAGCGGTAGTCATGGCTTTGCACCTAGATGCAACCCAAATTAGGATTGCTAGTTTTATTGCCCGTGTTGAGAGTCCGAGTACATCTTTCTGCCCAGAAGTCGCATTTGTAAGTACGCAAGGCACGCCTGCCATTAAAATTGTCCAAGTTGTTGATTTTTCAGCATTTAATCATTATTCGCTCAACTATCCCTCGTTAATCAGTAATTCGTAAACATGAGTCGCATTATCGTTGTTACCTCTGGTAAAGGTGGTGTCGGCAAGACCACATCTTCAGCAAATCTCGGCATGGCGCTCGCCAAACTAGGACGCAAAGTGGTCTTGGTGGATGCTGACTTTGGCTTACGCAATCTTGATCTTTTATTGGGACTAGAAAATCGCATCGTATATACGGCTCTAGAAGTTATTGCGCGAGAATGTAAACTCGACCAAGCCCTAGTCAAAGATAAGCGTCAACCAAACTTATCTTTATTGGCAGCTCCACAAACGCGAAACAAAACGGCTATTACAGCAGCACACATGAAGGCTCTAGTAGAGGTTTTAGGCAGATATTTTGATTACGTTTTGATTGACTGCCCCGCAGGCATTGAGTCAGGATTTCAAAATGCGATCGCTGGGGCAAAAGAGGCTATCGTAGTAACGACTCCTGAAATTTCGGCTGTGCGAGATGCCGATCGCGTAGTTGGGTTACTCGAAGCCAATCGAATTACGGATATTAAATTAATTCTGAATCGTATTCGTCCTGCGATGGTACAAAACAACGACATGATGAGTGTCGAAGATGTGCTGGATATTTTGTCAGTTAAATTGATTGGTGTAATTCCTGATGATGAACAGGTGATCGTTTCTACAAATAAAGGGGAACCATTGGTGTTGTCAGATAAGCCATCGTTGGCAGGCACTGCCTATGAAAACGTAGCAAAACGCCTTGAAGGAAAAAATATTGAGTTTTTAAAACTCGAAGCTCCTCCTAAAGGATTTTTTGCCCGTCTGTCAAGTTGGATTAGTGGGAACTCCTGAGGTTTGTGATGATTTCAACACTGCTCGATCGCCTATTTCAAAGAAGTAATGTCCCTAGTGGGGCAAAAGTCAAGCAGCGTTTGAAATTTATCCTTGCCCATGATCGAGCTGCGATCGAGCCTCAGGTATTTGAAAATATGCGCCATGAGATTATGCGTGTAGTCTCTAAGTATGTAGAACTTGATGAAGGCTCATTAGATATTCGCTTAGAGTCTGACAAGCGAATGACAGCATTGATTGCCAACTTGCCAATTCGGATGGTGCGAGAAGAGTTGCCTGATCTAGTAAGTCTTTTTGATGAGCCCACTGAAGAAGTAGATTCAGCAAATATCTCTAGTATCTTAGAAATGGATCAATCGGCAGAAGATGCTCTGGATGCGATCCTATCCAAAGAAAACATCAAAGCTCCAACTGAAGATATTTCTCCAGAGCGTATTGCTGTAATTGCGGAGCGGACTATCGAAGTAACCAGCAAAATAAGAACAGCTGCTAATAAGAATCAAAATGAGGGGATCAACGATCGCAACGGAGTAGAAACTGATACAGCCCCCACTGTAATTACAGATGTTTCCAGTAATTCTGATTTAGTTTCGTCTGATGCATCATTAGAAAATTCTATCAATGAAAAATCAGAAGGATTAGATGAGCAAGCAAGCGATCAGTTAGAGTTGTCTTTAGGTTTTTCTAACTCTCTAGAATCTCAAGAAGTGGTAGTTGAAGAATCTCCAAAACTTTATAATCAAGAGGAAGAGAATCATGGCAATAACGACAGAGGCTAACATCGCCAAAGTACGCTGGACAGCTTCTGATTTAGAGCTTTTCCCTGATGATAATACTCGCTATGAAATCATTGATGGAGAATTATTAGTGGCTAGAGCGCCGCATTGGCATCATCAAACTGCGATCGACAATCTTTGTTTTGCCTTAAAGTCTTGGAATCGCTTAACTGGACTAGGCGTAATTGCCACAACTCCAGGGATAGTTTTTACTGATTCTGATAATGTCATACCAGATCTGGTTTGGTTAAGACAAGGACGCTTAAGAGAAATACTTGATGATCAGGGACATTTAACTGCCGCACCTGATCTAGTAGTGGAAGTATTATCAGAAGGGGCAGGACAAGAGCGACGCGATCGCGAGTTGAAGTTAAAGCTGTATTCCATTCAAGGTGTACTTGAATATTGGATTGTGGATTGGAGAAAGAAGTCAATCCAAGTATATAGAAGAGAGAATGCTGCTCTAGGTTTAGTAGCAACTCTGTTTGAGAATGATTCTATAACTTCGCCTCTATTACCAGATTTCGTATGTAAGCTCACCGAGATTTTTGAATAAATGCTGACAGTTTATTTCACGATTGGGTTGCCCGCTTCTGGCAAATCCACATGGGCAAAGGCAAAAGTGGATAAATCACCCAATGGAATTAAGAGGGTTAATAAAGACGAACTTCGAGCCATGCTAGATAATTCTTATTTCTCCAAAGGTAATGAGAAATTTGTTTTAAATATACAAGATCAGATTATTAAAGCGGCTTTAGAAGAAGGAAAGCATGTAATTGTAGATAATACGCACCTTGCTCCTAAACACGAAGCGAGAATTAGAGAGTTGATCAAGGGCTTGGCAGTATTAGAAATCGTAGACTTTCGGCATGTAGATTTAGAAACCTGCATTAAGCGAGATTTACAGCGATTTAACTCAGTTGGGGAGAAGGTGATTCGCGATATGTACAACCAATTTATCGCACCGCCTAGAAACCCAAAACCTGTTCATAATCCAGACTTGCCTGAAGCGATTATCTGTGATTTGGATGGAACGCTTGCTTTGATTGGCGATCGCAGTCCCTATGATGGCGCTAGCTGTGAGAAAGATTTGGTTAATGAACCCGTGCGATCAATTTTGCAGACATCAGGAAAGGCGATCGTATTTGTGTCTGGTAGAGAGGACAAGTCCAAGCCTCAGACATTAGCATGGCTAGAGAAGCATGGTATATGTTTTGAGGCTCTGCATATGCGAAAGTCTGGTGACATGAGAAAAGACAGCATTGTTAAGAGAGAGATTTATGATGAATTTATTCTTGATAAATACAATGTGGCGTTTGTATTAGACGATCGCGATCAGGTTGTCAAAGTTTGGCGAGATCTGGGTTTAACTTGCCTACAAGTTGACTACGGAGATTTCTAGCTTTTCACGATAATCAGTAGGAAGACATCATATCAAAGCACAAAATGGCGTAGCCATTTTGTGCTTTTAAAGCCCTTGCAGGGTTTGGTTTTCAATTCACAGAAGTGTTGTCACACTTCTGTGAATTGTTATAACTAAATGTAGGATGCGTTAGCGATAGCGTAACGCATCAAGTAGTCAGCAATGATGGGTTACGCTATCGCTAACCCATCCTACGTTTAATTTCAACTAACTGGCAACACTATTTAGAGGATTGGTATTATCGCCAAAATTTTGGGCAAGGATGCCCTAATCGCTATAATACAAGTAGAAAATTGTTAAAATTTGTAAGAATTTATATTAGGTTTGCCCAACATATTCATTTCATGTTGCAAACTTGTTGAGTTTTCCTGAATCTATATTACTGTCTGCATTAATTCAAACTTTTATGGCTAGCCTTCCCTCTCTTACTGGTGCTGAAATCCGCGCGAAGTTTCTCAATTTCTTTGAGGAGCGCGGTCATAAGGTAATGCCTAGCGCATCACTCGTACCTGCTGATCCTACAGTGCTACTAACGATCGCGGGAATGCTACCATTTAAGCCGATTTTTTTGGGGCAGCAGGAGCCTGAGGTTCCTCGCGCTACTACCTCTCAAAAATGTATTCGTACCAATGACATCGAGAATGTCGGTAGAACAGCGCGTCACCACACATTTTTTGAAATGTTAGGGAATTTCAGTTTTGGCGACTATTTCAAAAAAGAAGCGATCGCTTGGGGATGGGAATTAGTCACTAAAGTATTTCAACTACCGCCCGATCGCCTAGTTGTCAGCGTCTATCATACCGATGAAGATGCCTTTGCAATTTGGCGCGATGCGATCGGAATTCCAGCGCATCGAATTCAACGAATGGGCGATGATAACTTCTGGGCTTCGGGTGCGACGGGACCTTGTGGGCCTTGTTCAGAAATCTATTATGATTTTCATCCTGAATTGGGTGACGATGCGATTGATTTGGAAGATGATTCACGATTCTTGGAGATTTATAATCTGGTCTTCATGGAGTTAAATCGTGACGCGGCTGGCAATCTTACAAAACTAAAGAAGCAAAATATTGATACAGGCTTGGGCTTAGAGCGCATGGCGCAGGTTTTGCAGGCTGTTCCCAATAACTACGAGACAGATTTAATCTTCCCAATTATCAAAAAAGCTGCGGATATTGCAGGAATTGATTATCATCAGAGCGATGAAAAAGTAAAAACTTCGCTGAAGGTGATTGGAGATCATGTTCGCTCCGTTGTCCATATGATTGCCGATGGAATCAATGCGTCGAATGTAGGACGCGGTTACATTATGCGTCGTCTCTTGCGCCGTGTAGTTCGTCATGGACGGTTGATAGGCATCTCAGGCACATTTGCGTCTGAAGTAGCTGAAGTTGCGATCGCACTTTCAGAATCCGTTTATCCCAATACTCGCGAAAGAGAGCAAATAATCAAAGATGAGATCAAAATCGAAGAAGTTCGCTTTTTGCAAACCCTAGAACGTGGAGAAAAGCTGCTTGAAGAGATTCTGACAAAACCTGAAGTGCAATCTGGCAAGACGATTTCGGGCATAGATGCTTTCACTCTCTATGATACTTACGGATTTCCACTTGAATTAACCCAAGAGATCGCCGAAGAAGAAGGCTTTACTGTTGATGCGGTCGGCTTCGAGTCGGAAATGAAGAAGCAACAGGAGCGATCGCAAGCCGCCCACGAAGATATTGATCTCATGGCGAAAGATAGCTGGGTGAATATCGCTAAAGAAATTGGTAAGACTGAATTTCTTGGCTATACGGAACTTAGTAGCACTGCGACCGTGAAAGCAATTCTCGTCAATGGCGAACTGGTTAAAACTGCGATCGCTGGTAGCAAATTTCAAATTGTTTTAGATCGCACTCCTTTCTATGCCGAATCAGGTGGACAGGTTGGCGATACAGGTTATCTCGCTATTGGTGAAGCGATCGCCAAGGTTAATGATGTCCAGAAGCAAGCCGATCTATTCATTCACATTGGACAAGTAGAGCGTGGTGAAATTGCTGTTGGTGATAACGTCAATGCTCAAGTTGCAGTATCTGAACGTCGGCGCATTCAGGCACATCACACCGCCACGCACCTCTTACAAGCAGCCCTGAAGAAAATCGTTGATCCTAATGTTTCTCAAGCAGGCTCATTAGTTGATAGCGATCGCCTGCGTTTTGACTTTAATCTCAATCGAGCGGTCACTTCTGAAGAGCTTCAGCAAATCGAATTGCAGATCAATAACTGGATCTCCGAAGCCCATGAATCAGTAATCGAAGTATTGCCGATCGCCCAAGCAAAAGCCAAAGGTGCGATCGCGATGTTCGGTGAAAAATATGGCGCAGAAGTCCGTGTTATGGATATTCCTAATGTATCAATGGAACTTTGCGGCGGTACGCATGTAAAAAACACAAGCGAAATTGGACTATTCAAAATCATTTCTGAAGCAGGTGTTGCTTCTGGTGTACGTCGAATCGAAGCGATCGCAGGTCAAGCTGTGTTGGAATATCTCACCCTGCGCGACAATATTGCCAAGGATTTAAGCGATCGCTTTAAAATCAAGCCTGAAGAAATTAGCGATCGGATTACAGGCTTGCAGCATGAGCTAAAAACTGCTCAGAAGGAAGTCGAACATCTCAAACAGCAACTAGCCCTAGTTAAAGCGGATTCTCTCATCCATGAAGCGGAAGCTGTTGGCGAATTTAAGATTCTGGTTGCTCAGCTTCCTGATATCGAAGCCGAAGCATTGAAAGCGGCTGCCGAAAAGCTCTCGGCAAAGCTTGGACATAGTGCAGTTGTGCTTGGTTCCTTTAGCGATGATGGCAAAGTAACGCTAGTTGCTTCCTTCAGTAAGGAAGTTATTGATAAAGGTCTGCAAGCTGGCAAATTTATTGGTGCGATCGCCAAAATCTGTGGCGGCGGCGGCGGCGGTCGCCCCAACCTCGCTCAAGCAGGTGGGAAAGATGCCAGTAAGTTGCCCGAAGCTCTAGAAGCTGCTGAAGCTCAGCTCAGAAATACGCTAGCTTAAAAGTTGGAGAGGAGGCTCAAAGTGCCTCCTCTATTTTTTGAAATAGAATCAAGTAAATATGCTCACAAACATCAAAATGTTATTGGAAGCTTGTAAAAAGCTATCCATTGAATATGAGATTTTGCATCCGAATCAGAATCTAGTTAAGGTTAAACTCAGCGATCGCGAATATTACTTTACCAACTATTCAACCCCTCTCACGCCGCAATCTATAGCGGAAATCTTTAAGGATAAGCAATATTTTTATCAAGTATTTCAAGATATCGTGAAGATGCCTCGCACGTTGTCTTTTATCTCACCCTATTGTGATCAGAAATACAAAGAGTATTTAAAATTCTCGACTATCGAGGAAATTATTGCAGAGATTGAAAGCAACTTTGAGTTGCCAATCATTGTAAAGCGGAATCGGGGATCGGGGGGGAATAATGTCTTTAAGTGTTTTGATTTACTACAGATTCGGAGTGCTTTAGATTGTATTTTTAATGTTAATAGCAAAAACTATGACTATGTTGCTCTAGTACAGGAGCCAATTAATATCGTTAAAGAATATCGCTCCGTATGTCTCAATCATGAGCAAATAGTTCTGTATGACAAAGATATTTCGCAGGCTGAGTTTACAGGAAATCTCAGTCCTTTGCATTGGGAAGGGGCGATCGCGAAACAAGTTAGTAATCACGAAACTATTGCAGCGATCGATGAGTTTATCAAACCAATTTTCCAGAAGATGCCTGCGATCGCTTATGTAGGGCTAGATGTTGCAATAGATGATCGTGGTGTTTACTGGCTGATTGAGGCGAATTCGCATCCAAATTTTGATATTTTTATTCGAGATAATGGAGAAGAGCCGATCATAGGGCTTTTCCAAAAGATTTTAAGATATTTGGAATGTGCATAAGCAAACAAAAAGGGAGCGCTAAGCGCTCCCTTTTTGTTTGCTTATGTGATGAAATTACATCAAGCCAATTTGAGTAAGAATGCCTTGTCCAGTGATTAATTCTGTTGCCAAACCGATAACGAATCCTAGCATTGCGAGGCGACCGTTCCAAGTTTCAGCGAAGTTGTTGAAACCGAATTTTGGCTCTGTAGTGTTTTCCATTTCAGTAATCTCCTTGGTGGTTTAACTATTAAGTAGATGTTAATAATCTTTGCTCTTTTTAATATTACTTTATATTTCTTAATATGCTATACCGCTAAAGGTAGATTCGACAAAGTTATGAGATTAATTACAAAAGCAAATAGGTAGATGGCACTTTTGCCATCTACCTATTTTATACCAAAGCACAAAATGGCGTAGCCATTTTGTGCTTTTAAAACCCTTACTGGGTTTGGTTTTTAATTTACAAAAGTGTTGCCACACTTTCGTAAATTGGTATTACAGAGACTCGCAGTGCTTTAGACTCAACACCAAACTCATAAGTTTTTGAAGGTGTTGCAAAGCAATGCGTTCAATAACTGATGGTGGTTCGCTTGATCGAAACCTGCCTTGACAAACAAAAGCTAATGCCATCTAGCGATCGCATTAGCTTTTGTGAAAATAAAAATAAATGAGAGCGATATTAATAGCCAAGGCCATTAATTAGACATCGTAAGTTGCCTTACCTGTAAACTTGACGCTTATAGGATTAGGATTATCACCAATCTTGCGGCTGACGCTATTAGCGGCAACACGACCAGCATTCACCTTCTCAGGGAATACACCATCGCTAGGATGTAGATAAACTTGGTCGCCATTAGGAAATTCGCGCCAAATTTTGTAATTGGTGATCTTAAATTTACGCAACTGTGTACCCAAAGCAAGAGCTTGCTCTTTCTTAGCTAAGTAAAGCAAGTTGTCGCCACTGACCATAGTTGCAGCGCCGCCTGTGGGCATTTCAAATACTTGCTCTTTTGGGCTATTCCAAGAGATTAAGTACTTTTCTTCGGTGAAGGCGGAGTTGAGCAAACCACCTGTGCTACCACCCCAGATAGGGGTTTTGCCTTTAGGGGCAGGTGCAGTAAAGGTTGCTGTTTCTTCTGACATTGAGATGTTCTCCCAAATTGCGTATATGCTTTTGATATCAAGAGCAAAGATATCATTTCTATATACCCCTGCTTCAAGCTTACTTAACGTTACTTTACGAAGCTTGACAAAACTTTTAGAGAAAATATCTCGTGAAGCAAGATATTTTCTTGTCTAAGTAGCTAAGCATAATTAATTACAAACGCAAACCCGTAAAGTTGCGCCCCTGCGGGGCGCAACTTTACGGGTTTGTAATTTATACTTATGAGCTAATTAAGCGACTGAGATAACGTTCAATTAGGATAATGGCAACAATGTCATCGATTGGACGATCAGGCGATCGCATTCCAAGTGGGACTAATTTCTTTAAGCCTTGTGCGGGATAAATCTCCCAAAATCGTAGGCGAGCTTCTTCGCTGCTATAACGCTCATCAACGGTGATGATTCGCAAATCGGGGAATGTTGACTGTAGTTCAGCTTTCCATTGCTTAGAGGCAGTTTGATCACCCATCACCATCAGCGAAATGGGATAGCTATCTAATAAGCTGCCAACTTTAGCGATCGCATCTTTGCTTGGAATAACAGCCTGAAAGTGAATCTTGCGATCTAAGCCCATGACAGCAAGACCACATTTTTGTTTTCCTGGATCGAAACCTAACAGCACGGATATTCCTGAATTGATAATTACGAATTACGAATTACGAATTATCAAGGAGATTTCAATTCGTAATTCGTAATTCGTAATTTTTGTTTACGCTGTCCACAATTATATACTTTGGACAAATTCCTTCAGCCCCTTGCGATAGGTTTCGAGAGAGTCTAGGAAGCCACCGTTATGATCGCCGCGTAGTTTGACTAATTTTTTAGGCTGATTGGCTGCTTGAAAATTGCGATCGCCATGATGAAAGGGAATGATCTCATCATCGGTGCTATGAATAATTAAAACAGGAGTTTTGATACTGGGTAAGCGATCAATGGAGTTGTAGGAAAATCGCGAGAGAAACCGAATTGGCAAAAATGGATAAAGCTCAGCCGCGCGATCGCTAATTGAGGTAAATGTTGAAGCAAGAATCAAACCACCTGCTGAATTTTTACCATCTTGTTGTGAGATTTTCTGAGCTAAGTAAGAGGCGATCGCACCTCCTAATGATTCACCGTAGATAATAATTTTTTGAGGTGGAATTTGTTTCTCTTGAGTGAGATATTGCCACGCAGCTTCGACATCGTTATAGGTTCCTTCTTCGCTGGGTTTACCCTCACTCTTACCGTAGCCACGATAATCAAACAGGAAAGTAGCAAGCCCCAAATCTTTAAAAATTGGTAAATAACTAACACGATTGCCAATATTGCCACCATTGCCATGACAAAACAAAATCACACCTTTACCAATTTGATCGTTATCTTTAGCTGGCACAAACCAAGAATCTAAATTGACATTATCTTTAGTTGTGAGCTGTACATCATCAAATTTTAAGCCTATGGTTGCAGGCGTATCTATTAGCTCTTGACTCGGCATATAGACTAGGTTTGATTGTCCGAGATATAAAGCGATCGCCAAGCCAATATAAGCAAGCACCAGAATACGACCAACTGGCAATAAAAACTTTTGTAATATTTGCAATACTGGCTGTAAATTCGGGTTCATTTTTACTGAAATAACTGAGCGATTTTTTTAAGAATCTGAAGTACAGTCAAAAATTCATTTGCATTGCGATTGTATAGCGAAAAATCATTAGAGAATTGATATTGAAAAACCTCTCCTTGAGTCACCTTAAGAAAAATCGAAAACCCACCATTGCTAATAAATCCATAGGTTGACTGCAATTGATTGGGACTACTCATCATATAAGTAAGCGCCTGCGCCATGCCTGATTCGATACTAAACGATTGACCTTTAGATTCGATTACCAGCACCCATAGTTTTTTGTGAATCACAAGCGTATCAATACGACCTTGATAAATAGTTTGTTCGTTTTCGTCTACATCAAATTCTATAGATTCAATTTGAACAGGATACTCAGATCTAATATCAAAAGGTGGATCATAAAATTTTGCCATTTCCAATAAAGGTGCGATCGCAATTTGATTAATTAACCCTTCACTGATATGTCCATGATGACGATGGTAAAGATATCGCTCCTTCAGGCGATCGCAGCGTTCTTTTTCAAGTTCCGTCAACTCTGGTAAGTCTTCATAGCATTCACTGAAAAAGCGATCGCCGATAGCTTGTTGTGCTGAGAATCTAGTTTCTACTTCCAGCAAACTATTAACATGTTTAGAAATTGCTAATGTTGTGACCATTAATTCCTAGCTCTTAAGATTAGAGATTTATTTTTCTAGCAAATTTGTGATTGCATCTTCAATATTTTCTTGTTTGATTAAAGACTCGCCAACTAGCACAGAACTCGCTCCACAACTTTGTACAAAATCTAGATCTTGACGGGTATAAATGCCAGACTCGCTCACCCAAAGGTATTTATCTCTAGTTAATGGATCTAGTCTATCCATTAAAATTTTAGTTTGTTCAAGCTCTACGACAAAATTTTCTAAATTGCGATTATTAATCCCGATTAAGCGCACATCAGGAATTTGTAAAACACGATCTAGCTCAGCTTGAGTATGCACTTCAACTAGTGCAGTCATGCCTAACTCATGGATTAATGCTTGCAGTTCGGTTAATTCAGTATCAGTAAGAATTGCGGCGATTAATAAAACTGCATCCGCACCATGCGATCGCCCCAGATAAATTTGATAGGGATCAATAATAAATTCTTTGCACAGTAGAGGCAAATCAACGGCTTGGCGTACCAGTTGTAAATTTTCAAAACCACCTTGAAAGAATTCTCGATCAGTTAATACTGAGAGACAACTCGCGCCGCCGCGTTCGTAGGCTTGGGCGATCGCTATAGGATCAAAGTCTTTACGAAATAAACCTTTGCTAGGTGAGGCTTTTTTGACTTCGGCGATTAGGGCAGGCTTAATCGGGGAATTTTGCAACTTGCCATAAAAATCTCGCGGCGGACTAACGCTAGTTAATTTAGCTTTAATTGACTCAATCGGCTCGGTGGCATACATCTGCGCAACCTCTTGCTCCTTATGCCAAACGATTTTTTCTAAAATGTTTTGGGGCGCTTCAGTTAGGGCAGCGATCGCATAGCCTTTGCTACTAGCGGTTTCAGATTGGCGGCGTACTTGCATTGATGAGAATTTGGTTGATCGTGTAAAAAGATATAGCTTTTAGCATAAAGCAATTTATCAAAAAGCCGCCTATGGTTACTTTTTAGCAAATTACTTTATAAATTATGAGGTTTCTTTACAAGCAAAGCGCTCATTTTTCGGTATATTTGCCTGTGTAATGTGAGTTGAGCATAGTTTTTATGAGCGCGATCGCAAACTCTAACCAACCCGAAGACAAGCCAAAGACTTCGCGAGTTTCATCTTATTGGCGAAATATCCCTTGGAAAAAGTTATCCAGTTTGGTCATGGCGATCGCCCTGTGCTTTTACCTCACAGCTTGCGGTGGTAATAATAAGCCAGTCAGTAAAGCCACAGACAAAAAAGTTGTAACTAGCATCAACATCACCGAAGTTTCGCCACCCACTGAAATTCAACGCCTCAGTCGCCTACTCGATGGCTACGCACCTCAGGTCAGCATTGTCAGCCCAAAACCTGATGAAGTGCTAAACGACACCCAAGTCTCAGTGAAGTTTGATGTCAAAAATTTGCCGATTTTTAAAAATGCTGATTTTGGCTTAGGGCCACATATCCATGTGACTTTGGATAACCAAGAATACAAAGCAATTTACGACCTAAATCAAACCGCAACATTTGATCACCTCAGCGCGGGAACTCATACAATTCGAGCCTTTGCTTCGCGACCTTGGCATGAAAGCTTCAAAAACCAAGGTGCGTATGCACAGACGACCTTTAATGTATTGACAAAGACTGGCGAAAATACTCCCGAAGCAAAAACACCTTTGCTCACCTACAGCCGTCCTGTAGGAACCTATGGTGCTGAGCCAATCATGCTTGATTTTTATCTCCAAAATGCACCGTTGCATTTACTCGGCAAAGATGATGAGGCGATCGATGATTGGCAAGTTCGCGCCACCATTGATGGACAAAGCTTTACCTTTGATCGCTGGGAGCCAATCTATCTCAAAGGCTTTAAAACTGGACAAAATTGGGTAAAACTGGAATTGCTAGAACCAGATGGCGATGCGATCGCGAATGTATTTAACAGCACTGCCCATGTCATTAACTATCAACCAAATGGTACTGACACCCTAGCGCGTCTAGTCCGTGGGGAAAAGATTGCCAATATCGATGCGATCGTTAACCCAGACTATGTGCCACCTGCTCCTGAAGTTATACCTTCGCCTGTTGAGTCTGTCGCACCAGTCGTCACTCCTACGGAAAAGCCAACCGAATCACCTAAAGCTGAGGTTGTTAGCCCCACATCTACGCCAGTAGATGCACCCAAGGAAGAGACTAAACCTGTTGATAAAGCATCATCTGTAATTCCTGTAGTTCCTGTAATTCCTGTAGTTCCTGTTGCTCCAGCTGCACCAATTATTACAAAATCATCACCAGTAGCTGAGCCAGTCAAGGTTGAACCTATTCCGACTAAGGCAGTTCCAGTCCCAGAACCAGTCAAAGTTGAACCAATTAAAGTCAAAGATGCTCCTGTGTCTACCGAACCTGTAAAAACTGCGCCCATCAAGGCTAAAAACACACCAGTTACTGAGTCAGAAAAGGTTACTTCAGAATCTGCCAAGGCTAAATCTATAAATGTTGTAGAACCTGTCAAGAGCGCTCCTGCTCCAGTTAGGAGTAAATATGCCCCTATTGCAATACCAGGAAGACCGATCGCACCCAAAGTCTCACCTCAAGTAACAACACCTAAAGAAGCTCATCAGGAAGCCGCCAAAGAAGTCTCTAAAAATACAACTCTGGTAATACCAAAATCTGAACCACCCAAAGATGTTTTGCCTGAGAAGGAACCGAAGAAGTTCAAACCAACTGCTGCTCCAACAGATGTATTCAAAAATTTCAACTTTGATCCAAGTAAATTTTTCCCAACCAAAACTGAAGAAACAGAACCTGTAAATAAGTCTTCCGAGACCAAAGACATATCAGAAAATAAATCTGACGCTAAATCAACAGACAAGCCTCCAGCATTAACGGATTTGTCTACAACTACAACATCACCAATTAAAGTGTTAACTAAAAAATAGATAAAGGGCGGTGCTTAGCGCCGCCCTTTATCTATTTTCAAACGCGCTTGTGGGACTAAGTTGATTAGACTTCTTTTGGACATCCAAAACTCGGTAAATCCCTGTTTCTTGTGTTTTCCCTTTGAGAGCGAATTTACCCACAAACTCAGTCTGGAAATTATTATCTAAGCGCCGATGCGTTTCTTCACTAATCAAAATATGATGAGGTCCACCATCGACTTCTTTATTAAAGCTTTCTAGGCGCGATGCAACATTCACCGCATCTCCTAATACAGAATATTCCAGTCGCTCCGAACTTCCTAAACTTCCTGCAATTACAAGCCCAGAGTTAATACCAATTCCTGTCGAGACAGGAGGTAGACCTTGGGCTACCCATACCTCATTCATTTCTGCTAATTTATGAGCGATCGCTAAAGACGCAGCAACAGCACATTGAGCATCGCGGGTACGTTCCACTTCATTGCTATGGGGAATAGGCACGCCAAATACTGCCATCACCGCATCTCCAATATACTTATCGACCATGCCGCCATGGGCTAAAACTTCGTTAGCAATCGTTCCCAAATAATTATTGAGCCAATTTAGTGTCTCGCCTGGAGCTTGCGCCTCCGCCGCAGTACTAAAGTTTCGCATATCCGTAAACAAGACCGTAACATATACCTCTTGTCCCGTGATCCGACCCTCTAGCAAAAATTTTTCACGGTTTGACCAAATAATATCGGCTAATTCCTTGGAGACATGTCGTGAGAATAATCCCATCAGCACTTTGCGTTCTGATTGCTGAATTGCAAGCTGATAAGCCATGACTAGTACATTTGAAGAAATTAAACCCAACAAGGCTGGAAATAATGGTATCCACAGAGCCTGACCAAAGGCAAAATAGCTAGCCCAAACTAAACCACCAGAGAAGAGAACTAAAAGCCCTATATTTTTACCAGCATGAGCAATAAATGCTGCCATTGCACCACCAGCGATCGCCCAAAACAAAATCCAAATATTTTCAATATCGTTTGACCACACCTGAATAAATTTGCGATCGTCTAAAGTACTACTAATCAACTGGCTGACAATATTTGCATGGATTTCCACTCCATACATCACATCACCATCAACACTGACAGGAGTGGGGAAGCTATCTTTGAGGCTTTCCGCAGTCACCCCAATAAGGACAATGCGATCGCGCAGTTTCTCAGGATCAACTCGCTTCTCAAGTACATCAGTCGCTCGAATATGCTCAAAAGCTCTCGATTTCCCTCGATAGCGAATCATCATTTGATATCCACTATCATCCTCCTTACGATATGCACCGTAATTTGCCGTTACCCTCGGAATAATTTGTTTGCCCGCCGTAAATTGAATTGCGGCTGGGTTAAATTCAAGTTGCTTGCCGTGTAATTTTTTTAAATATAAATTGGCGATTTCAAAGGCTAAAGAACCTGAATCTCCAACTATTGAAGCCCGCCGCACAAGTGCCCCTTTGTCGGTGGGTAAATTCACATATCCATAGCTGCTAATTGGTTCTAAATCTTTTGCAGGATCGACACCACTCCGACCTTCGACTGTTGCAATAAATTTAGCATTAACTACATTTCCAGCATTTTTAACTGCGGCAACTAACTCACTACGTCCTTCTAGAACTGGTAAATCCAGATATTTATCAATGCCGATCACGGCTGGTTTAGCTACGGAAATTTGGTTAATCAGTCTGGCAAATAAGCGATCCGAAATTGGCCATCGCTCAGAATACAACTTAGAGAAGTCTTGAATATCTGCTTCCGAAATCTCGACAATCACAACACGGCGATCGGGAGGTTCTTTGAGCTGCGATCGCATCAAGCTGTCATAAACCCAAAGCTCCACTTCCTTAAAAGCTCCGCTTTCCCTTAAGCCCAATACCCCTAAAGACAATGAAAACGTAATCAATCCAGCTACTAATTGCTGATGATTACGTTTACAAAAAGCTCCGAAATTAACCAAAGCACCAGGAAGTTTCATTGCGATCGCTATAAGAACATTGACTTCACAATATTCTATCTACATCTCTGGATACTCATACATCAGCGAAATTGCGTGAACAAAAAATGGGCGGTGCTTTGCACCGACCATTTTCGGGGAAATTATTTCCAGTTTTTAGCAACAATTTCAGCTAAGTCAACAACACGTTGGCTATAGCCCCATTCGTTGTCATACCAAGCAACAACTTTAACCATATTGCCACCCATAACCATCGTCAAAGAAGAGTCAACGATCGAAGACGCATCAACACCACGATAGTCGATAGACACCAAAGGCAATTCGTTATATTCCAAAATGCCTTTCATTGGACCTTCGGCAGCAACGCGGAATGCTTCATTAACTTCTTGAGCGATCGTGGCTTTTTCCACTTCGACCACAAAGTCAACGACTGAAACGTTAGGAGTTGGCACTCGCAAAGCAATACCATTCAATTTGCCAGCTAGTTGTGGTAATACGAGTGCAACTGCTTTTGCCGCACCTGTGGAGGTTGGTACAATGCTCAAAGCAGCAGCTCTAGCACGACGCAAATCACGGTGGCTAGCATCAAGCAAGCGTTGGTCACCAGTGTAGCTGTGGGTGGTAGTCATTACACCTTTAACAATGCCAAAGTTTTCTAGCAAGACTTTGGCAACGGGTGCTAAACAGTTGGTGGTGCAACTAGCATTACTGATGATGTGGTGAATATCATGGTTGTAATCTTTATCATTAACACCAACGACAAATGTACCATCTTCGTTTTTACCAGGGGCAGTAATTAGAACTTTCTTAGCACCTGCACCAATATGTCGGCCAGCTCCAACTTTATCGATAAATACACCCGTAGATTCGATGACTAAATCAATGCCCCAATCTTTCCAAGGTAAATTGTCAGGATTGCGATCAGAAACCGTTTTGATGGTTTTGCCATTGACAGTAATTGTGGTGTCATCAGCACTAACTTCTCCAGCAAATTTGCCGAGCATGGAGTCGTACTTTAGCAAGTGAGCGTTGGTACGGGGATCGGACGTATCGTTAAGTCCAACTAGTTCTATGTTTGTCTCTGAGCGACCAGCCCAGCATCTGAGAAAGTTACGTCCGATACGCCCAAATCCATTAATCGCTACCCTGATAGTCACTTCTTATCGCCCTTTATATAAATTTAACTTTTTACTTTAATCTGATGCTTATGATACCGAAAAACCGTCACCAATTTATTGTCTATTCAAGCAAAATTTTGAATCTTTCTAAAATCAAAAAGGTAGGGGCAATTCATGAATTGCCCCTACCTTTTTGATTTTTAGATAAAATAGGCTATGCGTATTTCATCTGTTTTTTATTGACTACACCGTAGTTGGAATTTTCGATTTCACTGGTGCAAAGCTAGGTACAACGATCGACTTGTCCTGTTTAGTCAGGCGATCGTATAGCTCCTTGGTATTAGGGTAGTTAGCCGCAGGGAAAGTTTCAAAGCGGTTGTAAGGTACTACATCTTCGCCAAAAGCATCGAGGTATTCGCGGCTGTTAACCATTTCCGTCACCATCGCCTTGATACCGCTAGTAGCCAAAATCACGTTGTATTTACGGATTTCTGCTTGATCGAGGGGTGCACGTCCTAAGAAATGCTTTGTACCCAATTCGATAACCTTGGTGTTGGGGAATGGTGCGTAGAATTCCTTGATATAGAGTTCGGATGTACCGATCGCCAAAATGAATTCCTTGACCGTGGTTTCTTCGTTGAGCAACTTAGAAGTAAACTGGCTGAACTGTGAGTCAGCAACATAGGCATCCATGTCCCGCTCGAACACTTGACGGTAAGCTGCACGTACCAATGCGCCTGTTTCCACAGGATCGGTGGTGGTGAGCTTGAAAATCTTGCGTTGTTCGCGCTTCTTATCAACACCTTGGTTGATGCGATCGCGGATCGATACAGAGGAGCGCTCTTCGGTGACTTGACCAAGTTCAATGAACTTAGCGGTTGGTTCAACCACAACCTTAGTGCCTTTTTCTTCACCCAAGGTGCTGTTGCGATTGTTGCGAAGTGATACACCTGCGGGAGTCAAATAGCGCTCGTAAGGAACGGTATCTTCGCCAAAGGCTTGCTCGTATTCCTTGGTCTCAAGGATCGCATCAACGACTGCATAGAAGCCTTTCTTGGATGCAAGATCAAAGTAAGCGTTCATTTCAGGGCGACCATAGGTAGGACGACCTAATAGACGGCGGTGAGTATATTCGATCGCTTTACATACATAAAGCTTCGTCCAATAGCGATCGCGGAATAAAGGCGACTTAGCCAAGATGCGGACAAATTCGCGTACCGAGATTTGACCATTTTCCAACTTGCTCTCGGCTGCCGTGAGGCGCTGACCTGCAAAAGGAATGTAGCCAGTGACTTGTAAGTAAATTGCGCGAATCACAGCTTGAGTAGAGCTTTCCGAGTTATTAACACTCTGACCTTTAATCGAACTGATTCTAGCTCCTTTGCCAATCTTGACGCTATCGCGTTGGGTTTGATCGAGCTTGAATACCTTGGGACTCATTGAATCAATCGAGCCAGTTGCCGCAGGATTACCAAGTTGGTTGGTGATACCAGCACCATTACGAATCAAGATGCGGCGAGTATCCTTACCAAAAGGCGCAGGGGATGCACTAGGATTACGAGTTTCTTTAGGGAAGATCGCGCCAAATTGGATTTCGAGAGGATCATTACCAGCGCCATAAACATGCTGATCTGGCAATGGTTGCTCATAGGCTGCAAACAAGGTAATAAATTGAGGAACCTTACGGAAAGGTGCAGAGTAGTTGAACAAGTCAAACTGTGCGCCCCAGTTACGTGCGGTTTGGGCTTCTTGTCCGTATCCACGTTGGTAAGGGACGGTTTCTTCGCCGAAGTAGTCGCTGTACTCTCTGGAGTTAACTAGAGCATTGACTAGTGCAGGCAAACCACCTTTGGAGACGATCGCAAAGTAAGCGGCAACTTCTTCACGGCTTTCGGGTGAGCGTCCAAGGAAATGCTTGAATGCTAGCTCAACTGCACGGGAGTTGATGAAAGGTAGAAAGAATTGATCGCGGTATAGAGGCGATAAACCTAAGCGGCGCACAAACTCACGCACCGAGATTTCACCATTTTTCACCTTAGAGTCAAGGTCAGAAACACCTTGGCTGTAAGCACGGGCGATATCACGCTCGAAAACTTGGCGATAGGCAGCCTTAACTACTTCATTTTTCTCAGCTCCCGTCATGGCAGCCTTCATTACAAACTTCTGGCGACGCTCAGCAGTATTGAAGTAAATCTGAGGCAGTGCAAGCCCTTGAAGGTCAGGAGAATTACGCTGACGGACTTTAGGTGAAGGGGTCGCTGCTTTGAATTCAGCGATCGCTACATCCATATATTGCTTGATAATTTCGATCGCCGCAGGATCGTTGAGGAAATAACCTGCTGCGGCTTGCTTCATGGTTTGCAAAGCAACAATAGTTGCGTCAGTGGAGCAAGCTGCTTCAATGATTTCACGCAAGCCACGCACGTTTTGGGCAAGAATATTTGGGTCACCTGCAACGATCGCATAGGTGGCATAGCGCAAGAACCATGACAAGTCGCGTAGGGACTTCTTCATGCGGTCTGCGCCATAACGAGAAATGTTAATGGGGCGGAAATTGGCTGGCACAGAATCAACAACGCCAGTAATGCCTGTGTTACTGAAGAAATTCTTGATTGTCCCTAAAAAGCCACCTTCGCTTGCCTCAGTATAAGTAGTTGTACCAAGCTCCATGCCGATCTTGACATCAACTACTCGACCAGCGCGATCGACCTCCAAGGCTTCGGAATTTTTGGGTTTTTCCAAAAATGCCATTGCTGAACCACCCGTAAAAATACGGCTAGCAGCCTTGGATACGATATTGTCAGAGTTTTTTGTCAAAATTTCTGCAATTTCGAGGCGTTTTAGTCCAGATTGAAAATATATGGATAAATCATCTAATTCGCTACGAGTCGCAAAGCGATCTTGTTGCTCTATCTGAGAAATTGTGGAAGTTAAAGCGGTCTGATATAGACTGGGGCGGGCATTTACTGCACCACTTGACGCTGTTACGCTCATGTGTCTGCCTTGAGATCTTTAAAGGGTATGTAAAAAGTCGAAATAATATCTACCCAAGTATAGGGTTTTCCAACTTAAATATATATCTCTATCTCATCAGAAAATGCCGCATTTACAGGTATTTCAACTAGAAAGACACGATAAGTTTTGTAAAGCACGTATGTTGGTTGCGCTATGTATTTATATATAGCTGTAAGTAGGGCATATTGGCGATCGCTATAGCGATCTTTGTTAAGCTAAATTTGGGTTTAAATTTTTGGATCTTGTTCTCAGCATTAAAGATCTAGGTTTACAACTGCCCGTATTTTTCTCTAAACAATCATGATGAATACTCCAACCTTACCAAGAGAGCAAGCTACTACATCAGTAAGTGAAGAAATCGAGAAATCCAGACCACTATCTGAAAATCGGGTCTTGCTTCATGGGGTGAGTTGGGAAACTTTTGAGTGCTTACTTGCAGATGTTGGTGATCGTCGTAAAACTCTATTCAATTATATTAAAGGTAATTTAGAGATTATGTCTCCGCTCTCACTCCATGAAGGAAGCAGTCGTTTTTTCGATAAGCTATTGACTATTTTCGTTGATGAACTGGATATCGATATGCGATGTTTAGGCTCGCTATTAATGAAAAGCTCAGAACTAAAAATTGGTGGGGAGCCAGATTCCTGTTATTACATCAAAAATGAGTTGGCTATTCGCGCTCAAGAAAATGTCATCGTTGGACAAGATCCTCCTCCTGATCTGGTTTTAGAAGTGGATATCACGAATCCTAGCGATCGCCGTTTACCGATCTATGCGCTTCTCGGTGTGCCTGAAGTCTGGCTTTATGATGGTTATAGTTTAGAGTTTTTAGCTTTGCAAAATGGGGTATATGTGGCGATAGAAAATAGTTTATCGTTTCCGACTTTACCCGCCGCAATTATTGTGGAATATGTGCAGAAGCGATTGATATTAGGCGAAAGTAAGACTTTAAAAGAGTTTCGTGGATGGGTGAGGGCAAATTATTCACAGCAAGGGGAAGTTTAAACTTGAGTGCAATCGCTATTTCAGCAAAAATCAGATCTTTTTCGGCTTGCGGTAGAGCTAAAATAATTACACAGAAGTTTCGGGCTTCATCCAATCAAAGCAATACAAAATAATCACGATGGATACTTCAACTTTATCAAGGCAACAGGTTATTGAGGTGATAGACACATTGCCAGATGATGCTTTTTCTGAACTTATTAGTTTTATTGGATATCTGCGTTACAAGTCAGTTGAGCAAAAGCCTGAGGAGCCTAAACCCAACTTTCTGCTTTCAATTGCTGGGATAGGAAGTTCTATTGAAAAAGATGTTTCAGATAGAGATGAAGAAATTTTAGCTAGTGAAATAAATTCAATTAGCGGTTGGAGCATACGTATATGAAAAATTTATTTTCTTGGAGAATAAAACCATCTGAAGCTGAATTTTCTGATTTATGGAAAAACGCCACATTTGTTTTTGATACAAATTTTCTCCTCGACTTATATCGAGTATCACGTTTTACGGCAGAAGATTATCTAAATAACATATTGGAGCATATTCAAAATAGAGTTTGGTTGCCTCACCAAGTAGCTAGTGAATTTTTTGATCGTCGTGAAGGTGTCATACAAAAAGAGGCAGAATCTTTTCAAAAGGCTATATCAGAGCTTGAGAAATGGAAAGCTGAGCAGCAAAGCTTTAGTAGGCTTCGTGGCTGTCTTAGTCAAGCAGGAAGGATAGTTTCATCTGAGGTGGAATGCTTATTTAATGATCAGAAAACATATTTTGACTCGATTGAACAGGTAGAGAAATCTTTTAGAGAAAAGATAGAGCAACTAGAAAAAGATCATGCTTCACTTAATCCAGATGAAGATTTTATTCTGGAAAAACTTCTCTTGCTATTTGACACCAAAGTAGGAGAACCTTTCCCAGAAGAAGATTTGACAAATCTAAAAAAGGAAGCTGATGAAAGATATCAAAGATTGCAAGCCCCTGGATTTAAGGATAAAAATAAAAAAGATGAACGAGAATACGGAGATTTTCTTCTTTGGAAACAAATACTAAATTTTGCAAAAAAAGAATCTCGACCAATTATTTTTGTGACTGGGGAAAAGAAAGATGATTGGTGGATAAAGCGAAATGGAAAACCAGTCTCTCCGCGTGAAGATCTAAGGTGCGAATTTCTAGAGGTTACTCAGCAACCATTTTGGATATATCAAACGCAGGATTTCCTTGATTTAGTTGTTCAGAGGTTAAAAATTAAGATTGAGCAAAGATCAATTGATGAAACAATCGCAATTGCCGATCTTGAAACTGATGACGAATCTCTAAGACAAGATCTCGAACAAATACAAATTTCTGACTCTACAACGCAGTCTCTTGAGCAGAATAAGATGTCTAAAGCATTTTCACAAATGGTTGCTGGGTCTAATTTGGTGGCTAAGGCAATGGCTGAGCAGTATAATTTGGCTGGTGTTTCTCAAATACTTGCTGCGTCTAATCAAATACTGGCTGAGCAGTATAATTTGGCTGGTGTTTCTCAAATACTTGCTGCGTCTAATCAAATACTGGCTGATCGGTCTAATGGAATTAATGCCCTAGCCCAAACGGCAGATGATTTATCACAAGTCCATGAACAGGCAAAGATTGCTGAGAGTGACGATAGTTAGTACTAAGTTTGTTAAGCAAAACTCGACAACTAGGGAACAACAAATGGGAACTATACCTTTAACCGAAGCTCAAGTTAAGCTTCAATATCTAATAAATGAAGTTTCACAGTCTCAAGATTGGAAAGGGATTCAAGAAACAATCTATTTACTTTCAATCCCTGAAGTGGGAGAGTCAATTGTAGAAGGTTTAGCAACTCCCATTAGTGAATGTAGCGAGACATTAGAATGGTGAATTGAGAAATTATGGCGCGATCGCAGATCTTGTAAAATACTTTAATACTCATTAAAATTTATTGGAATAGTTTTTTATGCTTCAAAGACTCTATGTACATAATTTTAGATGCTTGGAGAATTTTGAACTAAATCTAAAAGATCTGCCCTCTTCACTTTTAATTGGCAAAAATGGCACAGGCAAGTCAACGATCGCTTCGGCGTTAGAAGTATTACAAAGTATAGGTCGAGGCATTAATAGAGTTAGTCAGCTTATACAGACTAAGGACTTTAATAATGGTAGATCTGGTATTCCAATCCGTTTTGAAATAGAAGTATTACTTAAAGAGCAATTATATAAGTATGTCCTAGCGTTAGAATTATCGACCGAAAATTCCAAGGAAATCCGCATATTTGAAGAGCATTTGTTAGTTGCTGGAATTCCAATTTATTCGCGTGAAGCTTCACAGGTCAGCCTTTACACCAGTCCAGCTCTGTTTCAATTAGGCTGGAATCTTGTTGCTCTTACATTAATTCAGGTGCAATCAGAGACTGATCCTCTTTATATTTTCAAGAATTGGCTATCGCGCATGATTATTTTAGCTCCGATCCCAAGCTTGATGACAGGAGAATCTAGTGGTGAGACTCTGGAACCAAAGCGGGATGGATCAAATTTTGGCGAATGGTTTTCTGGCTTACTGAGACGATACCCCGCCGCTTATACACAAGTTGACAGATATCTTCGAGAAGTCATGCCCGATATTCAGGATATCCAGAATGAACTAATTGGCAAAGATGCTAAAAGCATGATTGTTCAGTTTGAAGCAAATAATCAAATATTGAGTCTGGATTTTAAAGACTTATCTGATGGCGAAAAATGCTTTTTTCTCTGTGCTGTCGTTCTAGCAGCCAACAAATACTATAGTCCTTTTTGCTTCTGGGATGAGCCTGACAACTATCTTTCACTATCAGAAGTTGGACATTTCATCACAACTTTACGGCGCTCATTTAAGAATAGTGGACAAATTTTAGTAACGTCGCATAACGAAGAAGCGATTCGCAAGTTTTCTAACGAAAATACTTTTATACTCGATCGCAAAAGTCACTCAGAGCCAACTTTGATTAGGATGCTTAGTGAGATACCTATAAATGGCGATCTTGTGAATAGCTTGATTCTTGGCGACATAGAACTATGAGCGTGAATAAGTTTGTTGAGCATATTCTTGTGCTACCTGAAGATGATGCTAATCGCCAAATTATCAATGGATTTATTCTTAATTCAAACGTTAACGAAACTGCTATTCAGGTTTTACCGATCGCTAATGGCTGGAAAAAAGTGGTAGATAAATTCAAGAACGATCATGTTTCTGAGATGGGAAAATTCCCAAAGAGAATGATTGTCTTGGTTATCGATTTTGATGATTATAAGGAACCAGATGGATTGAGTTATGAAAATCGACTAATTTATATCAAGAGTCAAGTTCCAGAGGAGCTACAAGAACGGGTATTTATTCTTGGCTCTCGGACTGCACCAGAGAAACTGAAGAATGATATGAAAAAGAGTTTTGAAGACATTGGCGAAGCTCTTGCTAAGGATTGTGTTGAAAATATGAATGAAACATGGGAGCATCACCTTCTTAGACATAACGAAAATGAGCTGAAGCGTGTACGTCTGGCTGTCAAACCATTTCTCTTTAATTAACGTCAGATTCTTAAAAATTGTTGGTAATGTTGCTAGTCATTTTTTAGTATGAATCTAGAGTCAATAAGCAAGATTGTGTATTGTCGCACCCCAAAAGATATAATCGCTTAAGACTTGTTTACATAATCATAGATACAATCACAGATTTATATGGCAGAGGTTACTTTTTTTAACGCCTCTCTTCAGCGAAAAGACCTTCTTGGCTATTTTATTGAGACTGAATCTAGTACCGTACTTATCTAAAAACCGCAATAGCTAGTAAATAAGTTAGTGGTGCGCAGCTTTGCCGCGCACCACTAACTTATTTACTAGGAAGAATTAGGTCGTAAAGCGACTTATCCTTTTGTGTTTTTAATCTTGTGCTGTTTCAGAATAGGCTCTGTTGTGGAACTCCCAATGATATTGCGAAGTCTTAATCTATAGGATTTTAAGATGGACAGATTAAATCAGAGCTCATCTTAATCTCAAAAATTAGTTTGGGATGTCACCTATGAAATCTATCAAAATTTGTGCTTTCATCTTTGCAGAGATTGCTACTCTAGCCACATTTGCACCACAATTTACCTCTAGTGTCAGTGCTCAATCTATTACAGACAAAAGCTGCGTTGCTAATATTATTGGTGAAGATATTGGCTCTCAAGTTAATATCTGATCGGGTGCAGGAACCATTTTTAACGTCATAGGTACGGTATCGGTAGGCAATCTGGTGATTGTCGCCAATGACGACCGAGAAACAAGTGGTGTTGTCTCTCCACTTAGTCGCCAAGATAGCCAAGGAGATGTCTGGTACTTGACCACAAGATTTAGAGCAAGTGATTATAAGGGCTGGATTAGAGCAGATTTCTTGAGACTAAAATGTCCTAATCCATAAAAAAGAGATGGAGTGCCAAAGCACTCCATCTCTTTTTTATGAATCTCTTTGTTTCAAGATAAATTCAGCGATCGCTAAATCCTGTTGAGTGGTTATTTTGAGATTAGTTTCTTCTCCCATCACAATCTGTACTGCCAAGCCAACTTTTTCTAATAAAGCTGCGTCATCGGTAACTTCCCATCCTAACTCTATTGCTGTGAGATGAGCATTTTTGATCACTTCTAATTGGAACCCTTGGGGAGTTTGAGCAGCCCAGAGATGATCTCGGTTGGGGGTATCGACAATGGTTAGACCATCGACGATTTTAATAGTATCTTTGACGGGAACAGCCGCAATGAAACCTTGCATTTTTTGCAAAGCTTCGTCACAGCGATCAAATAATTCAGGCGTGGCTAGGCATCTTGCGCCATCATGAATTAAAACGCGATCGCAGTCTATTGGTAAAGCTTTTAAGCCATTAAATACGGAAGCTTGACGGGTTGCTCCACCTTGAATTAGTCGAATTGGTTTAAGTTGACTAATCTCATTAAAAATCTTTTGAAATTCTGGATAGTCATGGGGTTGTCCCATTACTCCGATCCAAGCGATCGCTTCGGATGCGATCGCAGCTTCGAGAGTCCATTGCAAAATTGGTTTGCCTAGCAGTGGTAGCAGCAATTTATTGCAATCAGCTCCCATGCGTTTGCCGCTACCCGCCGCAGGAATTAATAAATGACAGGTCATAGGTTAATCGGCAAGATGCCACCAACCAAAGGCGGGACCAATAAACCGAATTGTCACCCAAATGACTACCATTGCACCAATACCATACCAAGCCGCTTGGGTAGAAACTTTCACAAATGTGTCAGCCTTGTCTTTGGTTAAAAAAGGTATCCAAGATGCGATCGGCTCTGAGCTTCCATACTTTTCACCCATGACTTCCTTACGGCGCTTTGACTCGCCCATAGCTAATGCTCCTACTAACTAAATAATTTATCCCATGATATCAGTTCGGTTTCTTAAAACCCAAAGGAGAGTTGCGGCGCGAAGCGCCGCAACTCTCCTTTGGGTTTTAGGGGCTTACATAAAATAATTGATCCCCAAAATATGGTGGCGTGACTATGAGATCAGAATTGCCGTCGGTGTCTTTAATTTTTCGTTACCAAGAAATTCGATTTTTTAAAGTCTTACAGCAAGAGCATTATTTGGAGATGAGTGAGATGACGATTTATCGTACAAGTGATGCGATCACTCGATTTCGTCCTCGGTTTTTTGCCTCATACATCGCTTGATCGGTACGGGAAATTAAGCCTTCGATACTCCGTTCCGATGTGGGAATCAGGCTAGCGACACCAATGCTCAGGGTAATAAGATCGCTTATATCAGAATTATCGTGAGGAATTGCGAGATTGGCGATCGCGGTTTGGGTGACTGCGGCAACCTTTAGCGCCCCTTCCATATTTGTATTGCTCAAGATCACGGCAAATTCTTCACCACCATAGCGAGCTACTAAATCAGTTGGACGCTGTGTGACTCTAGCAATTTCCTGTGCAACTCGAATTAAACAATTGTCTCCAGCCTGATGCCCATTACTATCGTTGTAGCGTTTGAAATAGTCAATATCGATCAGGATTAGTGAGAGAGGATTTTGTTCTCTTTGATGACGTAGCCATTCTGTTGCTAGGTAATCATCAAAGCAGCGACGATTGGCTATCTGGGTTAAACCATCTAAATTAGCAATCAATTCCAATTTGTCATTTGAGTTCTGTAAAGCGAGTTCAGTTTGCTTGCGGGTGGTAATATCGCGGATCGTAATCGCAAACCCATCGCCTAACTTCACAACAACATAGTGATACCAATAAGAATCCCCTGAAACATAGTTAAAATCTTCATCTAAAGGTTCGCCCAAATCAACAACTTTCACAAAGCGATCGAATAGGTCTGGAGAAATATTTTTAAGAAGCTCTTTCAGAAATGATTTGCCAATTAAATCTTCACGCTTACGGTTGAGGACTTTAGATACTATGGGATTAACCACCAAGCAACAAAAATCTTGAATATCGCCCGTAAGCGGATCTCGGACTGCTTGCATAGCCGCAATTCCATCTAAAGAACTATTTAAAATACCAGAAAGGATAGCTCTGGATTGATATAAGATTTCTTCAATTTCCTTGCGTTTTATAATTTCTTCTTGCAAGATTCTATGTTGTTTCTGAATCGTTAAATGAGCTTCTAAACGAGCCACGACTTCTTCTATTTGAAAGGGCTTCGTGATATAATCCACACCACCCACTTGAAATGCCTTTAATTTGTCAAAAGCTTCGTCTAACGCACTGATGAATAGTATGGGAATATCACACAAATCGGGATCGGCTTTAAAAGCTTCACAAATTTGATATCCATCCATCTCTGGTATTTTCACATCTAATATAATTATGTCGGGGAGTTTCGACTTTATAGTCTTGAGTGCTCTACTTCCACTGATAGCACAACGAACTGTGTAGCCAAGCTTAGAGAGTGAATCAGTTAACAACTTTAAATTTTCTGGTAAATCGTCAATTAAGAGAATATTGCCTTTTTTCTTAGATAGAGAATCAAGATTCACTAAAGCTCCTTTAACTAATTGATACATGGTTTTCTCATCTAAGATAATAACTCTAGTAATTCATCAAATTTATATTGTCGATTATGTTTCTTGAGGACTTTTACTATATGTGATTCTTGGTTAGGGATCTCTTGAATCAGTTCTGTAACGCGATTACTATCAGCTTCAAGTAAAGCTTCGTATATTTGCGATCGCCATTGATCAGACATTACGGCTAAATCTATAGATACCAATACAGGATCGTAGCGATCGCTAATTGTACCTTCAGGAGCTATCTCCTGATAAATGTATTGCACGCCTAAATGCTTCGCAAGAGTATCAAAAATTACATGTTCTTTGAAAGGCTTGCGAACAAAGTCATCACATCCCGCCGACATCACGATCGCTTTTTCTTCTTCTAACACACTTGCAGTTAAAGCAATTACTGCCGTAGCATTACCTTTGGTGGTGGATTTAATATATTTAGTCGCCTCATAACCATCCATCACGGGCATCCGCATATCCATCCAGATTAAATGCGGTTCCCACTCATCCCAAATTGCGATCGCCTCTTGTCCGTTACTGGCTTCTTTGATCTCAAATCCTAAAGGGGCGAGGATCCTCATTAATAACTGACGGTTAATCGCTTTATCATCCACCGCCAAAAGTTTATAAGTCGGTTGATTTGGGGCGATCGCAATTACTCGTCTTAGATCGGCTTCTTCATTACTAGTTTCCTTACCCGATTGCGCCTGAATTGAGAAGCTAAAAGTTGTACCTTTACCCAATTGACTCTCGACCGTAATATCTCCTCCCATTAACTGTACAAACTGATGACTAATTGCTAATCCTAATCCTGTACCTTCTTGAGATTCTCGTCCTGATTCTGTTTGACTAAAAGCCTCAAATAATTTGTCTAATTCTGTAGAGGAAATCCCCACTCCCGTATCACGAACGCTGAAATTTAAAGTATATTCTTGAGGATCTTGATTTTCTATAGAATTGACACTCAAAACCACTTCGCCTTGATGCGTAAATTTCAGCGCATTACTCAATAAATTTAGTAAAACCTGACGTAATTTCACTCCATCTGTATAAATATAATGGGGCAAATTATCACAGCGATCGAAGATTAGCTCTAATCCAGCATTTACCGCTTGCAGATGCAGCATATCGTCCAAATCATCAAGCAATTGATAGAGGTCAATATCCTTTTGATTGAGAGTCGTTTTCCCTGCCTCAATTTTAGAAAAATCCAATACATTATTGATTAAAGTTAGTAAATATTCTCCACTATGCTGAATAATTCCTGCATTTTCATACTGTGCGGATGGTAAATGTTTGGTGCGTAACGTAAGCTGCGAAAAACCAATGATTGCAGTAAGAGGCGATCGCAGTTCATGGCTCATGTTAGCGATAAAAGTACTTTTAGCCTGATTTGCTACTTCTGCATTGTCTTTAGCAATAACTAGCTCTACGGTACGTTCCTCCACTCGATTTTCCAAGGTTTCAAAGGACGTTTGTAACTCGGTCGCCATTTGATTAAAAGAGTCCGATAAGATTGCTAATTCTGTAATATTTTCAAATCCTAAAAAGCCTTGTTCGAGAGTAGATTTTTGCCATTCTTGATGGGCTAAAGTCTGGCTTGCTTGACTTAATTTTTGGATCGGCTTGGTAATTCGCCTTGCAGTCAAAACACCGATTCCAGTAGCGATTAGCAAGGTAAAACTACATAGAACAATTGTCCATTGAGTATTTGCCTGAATTTCTGCCATGAAATCAGATTCAGGAACGATCACAACTGTTAACCAATCCAAATCTACTTGATCTTGAAATGGAACAATTTGAATATAATATTTCCTGTTATCAATAACTACGCTAAGATTTTGACTATTTTTAATTTGGTAAAAATCAGTAAAATACTTTTTCAAATAAATGGCTGCTTTTTGAAATACCAAGTTGTTACTATTAATAATATTTAAACGCTCTGGTTTAGCGAGCTTATTCTTCCCTACGGTTTGCTTAGGATTAGTTACAGGTAATTCCGATATCAAAGGATTTTCGTTGGTAGAACTATCAATTAGTAATCCTTCTCGATCTATAATAAAAGCTTGACCAGTTTTGCCTATTTTTAGGCTTTTCAAGAAATTCCCCAGTTGTGTTAAGGATACTGACGAACCAACAATTCCTTGAAAGACATTGTTGCGATCGTAATAAGGCATAAAGTTTAAAGCAACAAAAGGAGACTTATCAGTTTTAATGCGTTCAACATTAATTATCCAAATTAAACGATTGGCTTTTTTTGCTTTTTCATACCAAGGGTCGTTAGGTGGATATTTATGGGTGTCAGATTTGTTGGAACTTCTAACTAGTTTAAGTCGGGTTCCTTGATTGTCAGCAATGTAACTATTGAAAAAGTAATTAGTTGATTGATCTCTGATACTAATAGTCTGAGAATTATCATCATTTTTTTGTAAAATCAAAAGCTCTTTTTGTTCATTAATAATCCCTAAAGAACCGATGCCATCAAAAGCTTGCAGTTGTTGCCGAAAGTACTGCTCTAAGTCCACAAAATCTTGCGAAGGAATCATGCCAAGTTTAATAGCATTAGCATTACTTTGGAGAACTTCTGTAGGTTTACGAAAGTAATTTTTTAGGTTCTCATGAATGCGATCGCCCACCTCTTTCATTAAAGATTCAGAAATGTCTTCTACCGCTTTTTGTCCACTGCGATAAGAAAGATAGCCTACTAGACCCACTGAGCCGACAATTTGTAAAACAAAGGGGATGATCAATATTAATCTCAGGGAGATTTGGCGATTTTTCTTTTGTGTTCGATTTTTATCGCTAATCATTAACTCTTAGAAGCTATTAGGCAATGGAAAATTATAATTATTTCCGATGTTGTTGTAACACAATCGCAGAGAAAAAAATGAAGTAGTGAATATAGAAGTTGAAAAGTTTAATAATAAATTCATTATAGTATATGGAGGAGGGGGAAAGAGTCGCTTTGCTTAGATATTCAGAGCTGTCAGCCTGTTGGAGAAATCCAAAATCCTTTTCTATAGTGATAATTTATAAAAGATGATTCAATCGATAAGCTGTCCAAAAAAGGAGATTTCATAATGACTGAGCCAAATTATCCTGAGTCTTTGCTAACACCTGAAGAATTAAAAGCTGGACGCGATCGCATTGCCGCCGCTAATATTAACAACGTCCTACATCACTGTCGTAAATGTGATTATGAATGGGTTGCCTCCCATGCCGAGGCATGTCGATGCGGCTCCAAAAGTGTCGAACGGATTATGTGCTGGCAATTTCCCGACGATTAGAAGGCGATCGCCTATAGGATAGCTGTAATTCTGTCATAATGAAAATTGGGATCTGCAATACCTAGCAGCAAGAGGCAAATATTCTTTATGAACGCCCTAACTATAAGCCTAGAGCCAATATTTGAACTGACCGAAGAAAAGTTTTTTCAACTCTGCCAAAAAAATCGCGATTTAAGATTCGAGCGTAGCGCTCAAGGAGATATTACGATCATGGCTCCAGAAGGTAGCGATACAAGTATGCGTAGCATCGAGCTTAGTGCAGACTTGGTAATTTGGAATCGTCGCAAAAAGTTAGGTGTAGCATTTGGTTCTTCTGGAGGTTTTATCTTGCCTAATGGTGCAATGCGATCGCCTGATGCTTGTTGGATATTACAAGAAAGATGGGATGTGCTGACTCCAGAGCAGCAATCTAAATTTGCACCAATTTGTCCAGACTTTGTAATCGAGTTAATGTCGAGAACTGATAGCTTGCCCACCGTGCAAGCCAAAATGCAAGAATATCAAGACAACGGTGCAAGACTCGGTTGGCTGATCAATCGTCGCGATCGCCAAGTAGAAATTTACCGCATTGGACAACCTGTGGAAATTCTCCAATCACCAATTTCGCTCTCTGGTGAAACCGTATTACCCGAATTTGTTCTAGATTTAGCCTCTATTTGGTAAGTAAGTTGTTGGAATTAAATGTAGGATGGGTTAGCGATAGCGTAACCCATCATTGATGACTAATGGATTCGTTACATTGCACTAACGCATCCTGTAAAAATTAAGCCTTCCTACTAAAAAGCTAAATTTTGTTATAAGGATGATGCAAGGTAACGCCTGACTCGGCATCAAAGCCATAGAGCTTATTTAGATCTAAGCGCCAGAAACTGCGATCGCCAATTTGCCAATGATGTTCTAAACCAATATCCGCTGAGACTCGCGCTCTTAATTCGCTATCTTGCAGTTTCAATAGCACAATTGTTTCTGAGCCAAGAGCTTCCACTAGTTCTACAGTTCCTTCAATATGTGCCATATCAGCCGTTGTAGGTTGCAAATCTTCGGGACGAAATCCCAATGTAAATGGACGATCGCAACCAATTTCATTAATTGAGAACTTGTTAATAGAAATGGTCTTGAGCAGACTTTCTCCTTGCAAACATCCATTAGCATCAACTTTTACGGACAGAAAATTCATCGGTGGAGAACCCATAAATCCAGCCACAAATTGATTTGCGGGTTTGCGATAGATATTCAGAGGTGTATCTACTTGCTGAATATCTCCCTTATTTAAAACCACAATCCGATCGCCCATAGTCATCGCTTCAACTTGATCATGGGTTACATAAATCGTCGTAACCTGCAATTGCTTTTGTAACTGGACAATTTGCGATCGCGTATCACTGCGTAACTGAGCATCGAGATTGGATAGCGGCTCATCCATTAGAAAAACTTGGGGATTTCTGGCGATCGCCCGACCTAGTGCAACCCTCTGTTTTTGTCCGCCCGATAATTCTTTGGGTTTGCGATCAAGTAAATGAGAGATTTGCAAAGACTTAGCAACCTCCTGCACCCTCTGATCAATTTCTGCGCGTTGTTTTTTAGGCAGAGGCACAAACCATGCAGCTAATTGGCGCGATCGCTGTCGCCTCAAACCAAAAGCAATATTGTTATATACAGTCATGTGCGGATAAAGCGCATAACTTTGAAAAACCATCGCGATATCACGTACCTTGGGCGGCAAATGATTAATTTGGCGATCGCCCAAATATATAGACCCGTCGGTCACCTCCTCCAATCCTGCAATCAGCCGTAACAAAGTACTTTTGCCACAGCCCGATGGCCCCACCAATACCATAAACTCCCGATCTTGTACTTCTAGATCAATCTCTCGAAGAACTATATTTTGTCCAAATTTCTTGGTAATGCCACACAAACGAACGGGAGCCATCGCAAAACATCCTAAAAATTAGCCTGAACGATTTTATCTCGAAATCCCCTCAGTAAAAGAACCCATTTGTTGTGGTGCGGCTTCGCCGCGCCACAACAAATGGCTTCTTTATTAGTTTATTAAGGAATGTTACTTTGTTTCCAATAGATGAGACTACGCATACCTCGATCTTTTATGTTCTACATGTCTTGTAAATCAAACAAGCGAACAACGTTTTAATAAGATAACCAATTTTTTTAAGGAGAGCGAAATGCTTGACGCTTTTTCTAGAGCTGTAGTTTCAGCCGATGCTAGCACCTCTGTAGTAGGTGATATTAATGCTCTTAAGGCATTCGTAGCTAGCGGCAACCGTCGTTTGGATGCTGTAAATGCGATCGCCAGCAATGCAAGTTGCATGGTTTCCGATGCAGCAGCAGGTATGATTTGCGAAAACCAAGGCTTGATTCAAGCTGGTGGCAACTGCTACCCTAACCGCCGCATGGCAGCTTGCTTGCGTGACGCTGAAATTATCCTACGTTATGTCACCTACGCTTTGTTGGCTGGTGATTCTTCCGTATTGGATGATCGTTGCTTGAACGGTTTGAAAGAAACCTACTCTGCTTTGGGCGTACCTACAACCTCTACAGTACGTGCTGTCCAAATCATGAAGGCACAAGCAGTTGCTCACATTCAAGACAATCCTAGCGAAGCTCGCGCAGGTGCTAAGCTCCGCAAGATGGGAACTCCTGTTGTTGAAGATCGTTGCGCTAGCTTGGTTGCTGAAGCTTCCAGCTACTTCGATCGCGTAATTGCAGCTCTTAGCTAATTGATTGCTGATTGCAATTTACTGATTGAGACTTGCTCAGCCCGACTAAAACTAAGCTCACTAGTATAAAAAGAATCCAGTTTGGAGATTTAATAAATGAAATCCGTTGTTACTACCGTCATCGCCTCTGCTGATGCAGCAGGTCGTTTCCCTAGCACCTCTGACTTAGAATCAGTACAAGGTTCTATCCAACGTGCAGCAGCACGTTTGGAAGCTGCTGAAAAGCTAGCTGCTAACCTTGATAACGTAGCTACTGAAGCTTACAATGCTTGTATCAAGAAGTATCCCTACTTGAACAATGCTGGTGAAGCAAACTCCACCGATACCTTCAAGTCCAAGTGTGCTCGCGACATCAAGCACTACTTGCGTTTGATTCAGTACAGCCTTGTTGTTGGTGGTACAGGGCCTTTGGACGAATGGGGTATTGCAGGTCAACGCGAAGTATATCGTGCATTGAGCTTGCCTACCGCTCCTTACGTAGAAGCTTTGAGCTATGCTCGTAACCGTGGTTGCACACCTCGTGACATGTCAGCACAAGCATTGACTGAGTACAATGCATTGCTCGACTATGCAATCAACTCACTCTCCTAATCAATTGATTTGATAAGGGCAGAGCTAAGCGCTGCTCTTGAGAAAAAAGAAGAGGAAGTACTTAGTGCTTCCTCTTCTTTTTTGGTGTTGCTAGTTAATGCTAATCCACAAAAATGTTGTCACACTTTTGTGGATTAAAAGCCAAACCCAGTAAGGGTTTTAAAAGTACAAAATGGCTACACCACTTTGTACTTTGGTATAGGTTGGTTAGCGATTGATATAATTTTAAGATTATGGATAAACGCTTTAATAGTTTTTTTAATTTGACAGAAGATCACGCGATCGCCCTTTTAGATACACCTCAAGATCAAATAGGTGAGGAGGATTCTCGCTATATTGCTGCTTCACATTTAATAAATTTCTCAACGGATAAATCGATTGCTGCTCTTAGTAGAGCTATTCAACAAAAAGACGATGCGATGGATAATCGGATTGTGCGGCGAAAATCTGTTGAAACATTAGGAAGACTGCGAGCATCACAAGCGTTACCTGTGATTCGTGAATGTTTAAGTGAGCCTGATTGTTTTTTAGTAGAAAATGCCGTTTGGGCGATCGGTGAAATTGGCACTGATGACTTACGGATATTAGAAGAAGTCGCACAGTTGTTAGATAGATCGGGACAATCCTATCGCGCTATTATTCAGACTTTAGCCAAACTAGATTACAAACCAGCATTAGATCGGATTCGCAAATTTACAACTGAAAGTGATCTGTCTTTAGCTAGCGCTGCCATCACAGCAGTTTGTCGTTTGACTAAAGACTATTCGCAAATGGAGAAAGTGGTCGATCTATTGCATAACGCTAGTGTGATTGCCAGACGCTTATCAATTCAAGATTTGATTGATGCAAATTATCACGCGGCGATTCCTGATATTTCGACTTGTCCAGTATCCCTAGTATTTCGATTGCGCGGAATTAGAATGTTAGGCGAAGAAGGGATTAAAGCGGGCGCGATCGCCTTCTCCGATATGCAACCTTATTTAGAAAAGTCCTTACGCGACCATCCAGAAGATTTGATTTTGGTGCATAGTTACGATACTTTGCCTGAGCTTTCTTTTTTACTACGAGAGTTGTACGAGACAGATTTTGGACGTTGCTATCTTGCCATCAAGACAATCTTAGAAAGCTATGCTGATAAAGCTCCTGAAGCACTTTTTGGAACATATGCAGAAGAGGCTCACAATGACTATGGTGCGCACTTCCATGTGATGAAACTTTTCGGCTGGCTGAAATATGCTCCCGCTTATGATTTATTGCTGACTGCTTTGCACAATAAGCAACCACAGTTCCAAAAATCACGCGCTGCCGCCGCAATCGCCCTTGCTGAAATCGGTGATGAAAGAGCCATCCCCGAGATCAAAGCCTGCCTAAATACACCCATCTGGGATCTCAAATATGCTGCCCTGATGGCATTAGAAAAATTTGGCGATCGCAGCGCCTACAAAATACTAGCCAACGATAGCGACCTATTAATTCGCGAAAAAAACAAAACCAAGAGACATTAATGACGGCGCTTTGCGCCGCCATTAATGTCTCTTGGTTTACCTTTTACCTTTTACCTTGATTAACCCATGTCAACTGAAACTCTATTTCAACAACTCAAACATCCCAATCCTAATCTTCGCAATCAAGCGATGTGGGAACTTGCTGAAAACTATGATGAAGCAATCATCGCCAAGTTAATGAGCATCCTTGATGAGCAAGATACGACCTATCGGCGAGCAGCCGTCAAAACCCTAGGCGAAATTGGTCATGCGACCGTGACTCAATTGGTTGAAGCGATGCTCAATAGTGAAAATGTGACGGTACGAGGCAGTGCTGCGAAGGCGATCGCGCAAGTGGTGATTTGCCATCCTGAGCAGCCATTGTCCTCAGAAGGCGTTCAAGGTTTAAAAACAGCGTTGCAAGATCCTAATCCTGTCGTTAATATTGCGGCGGTAATGGCGATGGGCGAGATCGGTGAGCCTGTTGTGGATATTTTGATTGAGGCTTTGACGGAGACCGATAATCCTGCTTTGGCGGTTTCTCTAGTCAATGCGATCGCTACAATTGGAGATAGCCGTGGCATTGACGTGTTACAAGCAATTATTAATGATGAGTCGGCGGATTCCTATGTGAGAGAGACTGCAACTAGCGCATTCTCTAGGCTAGAGATGATGGCAGGTTTTAAGAGAGGACAAGCTTAGGTTAATATGCTAGCAGTCTTTTTTGAAGGAAAATCTCCCGAATACCATGTCAGATCCCAAAGTTAGCGCCGCCGTAGCCAGCCTCTATAATACTTATCCTTTTCCTCCAGAGCCAATCTTGGATGAACCACCACCAGGGTATAACTGGCGATGGAATTGGCAAGCGGCTTATAGCTTTTGTACTGGGCAAAAGCCTGCAAAAGATAATATTCGGATTCTTGATGCTGGTTGTGGATCGGGAGTTAGTACAGAATATTTAGTCCACCTGAATCCTGAAGCCACCGTCGTGGGAATTGATCTCAGCGAAGGAACTCTTGCCGTTGCCAAGGAACGTTGCAAAAGATCGGGAGCAACTAGAGTAGAATTCCATCATCTCAGCTTATTTGATGCCGATCAACTCGAAGGCGAATTTGATTTAATCAACTCAGTGGGAGTACTACACCATACATCCGATCCCATTCGAGGAATCCAAGCTTTGGCAAATAAGCTGGCTCCTGGAGGACTGTTGCATATCTTTGTCTATGGCGAATTAGGTCGATGGGAAATCAGACTAATGCAAGAAGCGATCGCTCTATTGCAAGGTGACAAACGTGGAGATTATGTCGATGGTGTAAAAATTGGACGAGAGCTATTTGCGAATCTTCCTGAGACTAATGCTCTAAGTCGTCGTGAGAAAGAACGATGGTCAATGGAAAACGCTCAGGATGCTTGTTTTGCCGATATGTATGTGCATCCCCAAGAAATTGATTACAACGTTAATACGCTGTTTGAATTAATTGATGCATCGGGTTTGGAGTTTCTCGGTTTTTCAAATCCTCATGTGTGGGATTTAGATCGCTTAATTGGGAAAGTTCCAAACTTAATTGAGCGATCGCAGCATCTCTCTGAACGTCAGCGCTACAGACTCATTGAAGTGCTCGATCCCCAGACGATTTCCCATTATGAGTTCTTTTTGGCACGTCCTCCAATTCCTAAGCAAACTTGGAAAGTTGATGCAGATTTACTAGCGGCAGTTCCTGAACCTAGTCCCTGTATCTATGGCTGGAAAGATAGCCCTAACTTCTTTGACTATAATTATCAACTTGCGAAAATTGGTGATGCTGCGTGGAAGTTCTTGCGAGCTTGTGACGAAAACCAAACTAAACAGCAAACTGTTGCTCAGATCTTACAGTCTGTAGATGCAAGTTTAGAAGATGTGCGATCGCTTCAAAAACAACAAGTTATTCTTTTGAATAAAATCTAATCAGTATCTCAAAAATTATTACGCTCGCTATGCGGGCGCAACACTTTTTGGCATTTATCTCAGCGTAAATCGCTGTAATACTAAATTCTCAAAATGGCAACGCCATTTTGAGAATTGGGATAAGATACAAACTAGTCCCTATTTAGCAGTCTTTCTCCATGCCATCTCGTTCCGCGAATTCGTCGCTTATAAATAAGTACTGGCAAAAGTTCTCACCTTGGCTAGAATCCTGTGCGATCGCTGCTTGGGGAATCACGCTGCTGAAGCTATGGCTAGCAGGGCAGCTATATCTCTTAGTCCATCCCAACTACATTCCCCTAACTGTAATTGCAGGTATAGGACTAACTGTTGTTGGAATAGCTGAGGCTTGGCGCGTAACTAAGCGGCGACGAGGCTATACCAATAATCAGCAACATGTGACATTGATCAAGCCATCCTTGAGCAGTAGCTTACTTTTGATAGTAGCGATCGCATCTTTATGCATCAATCCTCGCCCTTTCACCAGCGAAAAAGCAATTCATCGTGGCGTAATTGACAATATTGCCGATGCCAGAACTATTCCCAAATCATTTCGAGCTAGTAATCGTCCTGAAGAGCGGACTCTCGTAGAATGGGTGCGTACAATCAGTGCTTATCCTGAACCTGATGCCTATAAAGGGCAAAAGGTAAAACTCACAGGCTTTGTTGTCCATGCCCCAGATCAGCCAGACAATATGTTTCTGATTACGCGGTTTGTGATTACCTGTTGTGCTGCTGATGTATATCCTGTCAGCTTGCCAGTCAAGATTACCGAAAGTCGTTCCAGCTATCCACCTGATCGCTGGTTACAAATAGAAGGTCAAGCCGATGTGGAAACATCCAGCGGTAAGCGCCAAGTTGTGATCGTCGCGAGTAATATCACTGCGATCGCTGAGCCGAAAAACCCATACGATTACTAAGTAATACCAAAACACAAAGTGGCTACGCCACTTTGTGTTTTTAAAATCCTTACAGGGTTTGCTTTTTAATTCACAGAAGTGTTGTCACACTTTTGTGAATTGGTATAACTAGACAGAAGAACGCTTAAACATCAAAAGAGCAAAGCTCCCATGTAGCTGGCGCTTTGCTCTTTTGATGTTTAGTTCTTAACAATTAGATAACATCAGCAAACGTTCGCTCCATTTTGCGAAAATACCAAATACCACTCCAAAGAAACAAGAAAACAAGTACCAAAGATAGAATAAAGCCAGGTAAATACAGACTAAATTCGCCACCTAAAATAGCCCAACGGAAACCATCAATCACACCTACTATTGGATTGATGGAATAGAGTAAACGCCATTGCTGGGGCACAATACTGCTACTAAAACCAACTGGCGAAATATACAGCCCAAATTGGATAATAAAAGGTACAACAAACCGAAAGTCTCGATACTGCACAGTCAGCGCCGCCAACCATAAACCTACACCCATAGAAGCCGCAAAGGCTATTAGGATAAAAATCGGCAAAGTCAAAATGCGCCAATCAGGGACAAAACTATAATATGCCATTAATCCCAACAGAATCATCCCTGAAATCAAGAAATCCACAAAACTCACAATCACAGCACTAGTCGGCACAATCAATCGCGGAAAGTACACCTTAGAAATCAAATTTGCATTTCCAACTAAGCTGTTGCTGCATTCACCCAATGCATTAGAAAAAAACTGCCAAGGCAACATTCCTGCAAAAACAAGAATTGGATAGGGTACTCCCTGATCAGGTAATTTAGCTAATTGTCCAAAAACTACAGTGAACACAACCATAGTCAGAAATGGTCTAATCAGAGCCCAAGTAATCCCGATCGCTGTTTGCTTGTAGCGCACTAAAATATCGCGCCATGCTAAAAAATAGAATAGTTCTCGATAGCGCCACAAATCCTTCCAATACTGCTTCTCAGTTCGTCCAGCTTCAATCACTAGTTCCTTTGTGGAAGCAACATTTTGCTCTTTCATACATTTAACTTTTACTTGTGATCATCCTTGAGCAGAAGAATTTTGCATCTGGTGGTATTTCCATAATGCCCCTTTTCTTTCAATTAGTTCTTGATATTTCCCTTGCTCAACTATTCTGCCTTTCTCCAGCACAACAACCTTATCTGCTCGAACTATGGTCGAAAGACGATGGGCGATCGCAATTACAGTACATCCTTTGGATAGATGATCGAGCGATTCTTGAATCAATCGTTCTGTCACAGAATCAAGCGCACTTGTTGCTTCATCTAAAATTAAAATATCTGGCTTACGGAGTAACGCACGGGCGATCGCAATTCTTTGACATTGACCACCTGACAACCGCACACCGCGATCGCCTAGTACAGTGTCAAAACCTTGCGGCATATCTAAAATAAAATCAAGAGCATTGGCTTGCTCAGCCACCCGTACCACAAGATCTTCATCAATGTCATCGACTCCATAGGCAATGTTATAGCGCACTGAAGCATTGAAAATAAATGTACTTTGACTGACGATTGCCATTCGGCGGCGCAATGAGTTAATTTTAATATCCTTTAAATCAATGCCATCTATAAAAATTTCCCCATTGGTCGGATCATATAATCTGGGAATTAGATCTGCTAAGGTTGTCTTCCCAGCCCCAGAAGTTCCCACCAAAGCGGTTGTTTGCCCCCTTTTAATTGACAAATTGATATCATGTAATACAGGATTGTCAAAGGCATTATAACTAAAGTCAACAGAAACGAAATCAATTGAATTCTCAAGATGTGTAAACTCTAATTCTCCATCCTTGAGATAAATCTTATCTTCTGTTGTCAAAATTTCTTTGATCTTGGCGATCGAGCCGCCATAGCTTCCTAGTTCAACTCTCAATCCATTTACTTGTTCAATTAGAGGCATCATTCTAAATAGAACGAACATAAAAGTAAGTAAAGAAGCGGTCTGCAATTGACCACTCACGACAAAAATATTAAAGGCAAAAACAATCACACAGATTAAAATCGTTGTAGAAATAGCCTCGGCTAGAGGACGAATAATATCTACTGCTTTATTCAGTTTATATAATGCTTTTTTGACTTTTTCGGAAACATTATAAAAGCGAACCCTCTCAAAATCTTGTGTAGATGATGTCTGGATTGTTCGCATTGCGCTAATTAACTCAATGCCTGAAGATGTAAAATCTGCCCCAGCCTGAGATACTGGAAAACTTGCTTCTCTTACCCGTACCACAAAGCTGGATATCATTACTGAGAGCATTCCAAAAAGCGTTAGAGATACAATCGAGAGCTGCCAAGATATCAAAAACATAGCAACAATATAAACGAGCAGGGTTGACCCTCTAATTGCAAATGCAGATGCAGAACCAAATCCTCTCTGAATAGTGGCAATCTCGTTATTTAGGCTGTTTACTAAATCACCCGATCTCGTTTGAGAATAGTATCCAAGACTTAAACTAATTAATTGCTCAAACATCGACTTCCGCATTCGGTCGGCAAAGGATGCGTCGGTTAATTTGGCATAAACTGGACCCAAATATGCAAAAAGCGATCTTAGCCAAGACAAAAAGATTACTAAAAAACCAAGACGTGAGAGTCGATCACTTGTGTTAGATTGATTGCCAAGCGCCCATAAATTTAGCCAATCAATTCCCAACTTGACTGATGGTTTATCAGGGCTAGTTAAAACTTGGAGAAAAGCATTTATCACAGCAAGTGCTGCGCCTTCAAAAAATGCACCTAGAAATGAGAATACAATCGCAAGAACTGCTACGCCCCAAAAATACTTAAATTCTCGTAGAAAAACATGGTTTTCTTTCCAAAATGAAGTAACCTTAATTAGGCTTCGTAAGGATGCGAAGACATTCTGCATATGATGTTACTTGAGAAATAGATAATTAATCTTAAACCCTATTAAAGCATTGTGCTGATCTGTCTATTAGCAGCTTAAACGCAGATTTTACAAATAAGTCCCTTTTTTCAATAGCATTGAAAGTATAGTTACAAGATATGTTTGATTAGTTTTATATTAGACATCATGTTAATGGAATTGATTAAAATTAATTGCTAGAACTGACGTAAAAATCGTGAGTCACTTGTAAATAGACGGCGGATATCGTCTATTTTATGTAAAACCATAGCAACTCGATCTACTCCAAATCCCCAAGCAAAGCCAGTGACTAGTTCAGGATCGTAGCCCACAGCCTTGAAAACGTTGGGATCAACCATACCACAGCCGCCAAGTTCGAGCCATCGTCCATTCCACATCACATCGACTTCAGCAGATGGCTCAGTGAAAGGGAAGTAGCTAGGACGGAAGCGAATTGGGCATTCACCGAGTAATTCTTCGACAAAGGTTTTGACTGTACCTTTAAGATCCCCAAATGTTAACCCTTCTTCGACAGCTAAAAGCTCGATCTGATGGAAAATTGGTGAGTGGGTAGCATCGATATCATCTTTGCGATAAACACGTCCAGGACAAGCGATTCTTAAAGGGGGATCGTTCTCTTCCATATAGCGAATTTGCACTGAAGAAGTTTGCGATCGCAGTAATTTACCATCGCTTAAATACAAGGTATCTGCCATGTCACGGGCTGGATGATCGGCAGGGGTGTTTAGGGCTTCAAAGTTATAATAATCGGTCTCAATCTCTGGCCCTTGAGCAACGGTAAATCCCAACCCCACCAAAATATCCAACATACGGTCAATTGTGCTTTGGATTGGGTGTTGTCTACCTTGATATGAATGCAGTATTCCTGGCATTGTCACATCAAGAGTTTCTGCTTCCAAACGCTTGGCGATTAATAATTGCTGGATTGTAGTTTTGCGTTCTTCTAGCTGTGTTTGTAATGTTTGCTTAACCTGATTGGCGATCGCGCCAACTTGAGGACGTTCTTCAGCTGATAATTTACCCATCGCTCCAAGTATCTGAGAAAGTGTACCTTTCTTACCTAAATACTCAACTCTTAACTGCTCTAATTCTTCGGGAGTTTGCACATCTCCAACTGATTTTGTAGCGAGTTCTGCTAGAGATTGCAATTGAGCGGTTAAGCCCTCTAAGTCCGTTGCCATCAACGCTTCCTATTTGTTTATGAAGAATCTTTTCTGTCATAACTTTAGCAGAAAAAATACAAACTCTGTGGTGATTACTAAATTTCCTCGGTATGGATTAAATATAGCTAGTCAAAAAACGACAGAGAGTTGAGGCGCAAAGCGCCTCAACTCTCTGTCGTTTTTACGATTAAACCTTATCTTTTGGCACTAGCTAAGAATGCCATTGGATCAATCGCACTGCCACCGTTTGGACGGATTTCAAAGTGTAGGTGAGGACCAGTACTAAAACCAGTACTTCCCATTGCACCAATGGTTTGACCTTGGCTAACGGTTTGACCTTCTTTGACATAGAGTTCATTCATGTGAGCATATCTGGTGATTGTGCCATCAGCATGACGAATATCGATCATATTGCCATAGCCACCATCATTCCAAGTAGCATACTCAATTACGCCTGATGCTGCTGCCAAAATTGGCGTGCCAACAGGTGCGGCAATGTCAATACCTGCATGAATTCTGCCCCAACGCCATCCGTATCCAGAGGTAAATACACCATCGGCGGGCCAGATAAACCCAGTCGATAATCCATAGTCTTGGACATCAGGTAAGTAAGCACTAGCTGTCAGTTGTGGCAACTGTGGAGAAATGCCTGAGCGATCACCTGGATTTGCGATCGCACTACGATTACTATCGAAATTGCGATCGGGATTAGGTGAGGCATTTAAATTTGCTGCGGCAATCTTAGCCATTTCAGCTTTACGAGATGCTTCCTTGATTTCAGCATCACGGACTTTTTTGTTAAGTTGATCCACTTCCGACTCCAAAAGCTTCACTTCAAGAGAAGTGACCCTTGCTTCAGACTCAGGTAATAGCGCAACTTGATTGGGCTGTGCTATGCTTCCTCCCTGTTGCTCAACAGAAGCTGAAGCAGGCACTTTCGGTGCGAGATTAGCTGCTAGCCTTGCAGGAATCTGAACGTTTGGCTCAGAAGCAGGTTGGGAGATGGCAGATATTGGCTCGGAGTTAGAGTTATTGCTTTGCTCGATCGCTTGATTTGCGGGAATAGTCGGAGTCGAGATTGCGGCTACTGGCGTAGGCTTTGTAACTGGCTCGGCGGCTGGTTGATTTAATGTTTCCGCAGGAGTATTACCCACATTGACTCTTTGTTCCTTTATCAGGGCTGTAGGAATCTGTGGTATCGATAACGCTGCTGCAACTCTAGGTGAGAATTGGATCTTTGGTTCAGCTACTGGCTGAGCAAAGTTGGCTTCGATGGGAATTGAGCGATTGTTATTGAACTGCTCAGATGCGCTTGCTGCAGGAATCGATGGTGTTGCGATCGATCTGGCTGGCAAATTAAGTGCCGTTGAAGACATCGCAGGACTTTTCTTGTTATTAGGCGCACCTAATTCTCCCAATAGCTGATTGGGCGCAAAAGGGAAAAGCGCAACTGCAACCTTAATTGCTGGCTCACCAGCGACAGGTAAGCTTGGTTGGATAGCCGTTGCTTTAGTTTGCAAGCTATTTGACTGCTCTTGAGCAGGAGCAATTGGCAGATTAGCAGAAGCCTCTGTTCCAGTTAGCTGCATTAAGCCGTCCCAAGGAGAAACGCGATTAGCTGCTGCAATTTTTACTGCATCTTTGGGCAAAACCATCGGTGTTGCCGCAGTAACTCTAACTGCTTCTACTCTAGTGGGCTCTAATCTAGTAGTCTCAGACAAAGATGCTACAGGTGATGGAATCTGCTTGATTGGCTTTTCATTTACAGATGCAACTGTCTGGGTTGAAGGTAGGTTGCGCTCTTGAGGAAGCTTTAACTCTTGATTAAGCTCTAACCATTGAGGGTTTTCTAGCTTATTTGCTTCAATAATTGATTTTTGAGTAATCCCATAGCGACGTGCAACTGTCTCGATTGTGTCGCCATTCTGAACTCGGTAGGAAGTATACTTTGGTTGCTTAGCGATCGCATTCTCAGCCAATGTTGGCTTGGAACTGTTGCTAGCTAGGGTCGCTACAGCTTTTTTACCTTCTAATTCCTGCAAGCGCTGCATTAAGCGCTCTTTTTCTGCCACTAATTGTCTCTTTACATGACCTTCTTTAACTTGCATTAAAGTCGATACATTTCCTGGAATTACTAGAGACTGGTCGATAGCCAAAAAGTCGCCAGAACTTAAAGACGTATACTTAATAATTTCGCTCTTAGGAACGTTGTAGTAGCTGGAGATAGCTTCTAGAGTGTCTCCCGATTTAACCTTGTGAACTAACCCGTTCACAGGTGGAATTACTAGCTTTGTGCCTGGCTGCAACTCAGTATTTGCACTGATGTTATTTGAAGCTGCGATCGCAGCTGCATCAACTTGATAGACTTGGGTTAATTTCCATAAGGTCTCATCTTCTCGAACCTCATGGACAATAACGCCTTGGGAGTTGTCCCATATACCTGAGGCGATCGCAGTTCTTGCCATTTCATATTTGCGATCCTGATTTTGCGCCATTACATCAGTCAGGGTTTGCGATGAAGCCGCAACAGGCAAAGCCTTCAGATTATTATTCGCTGTTTGTTGGTTGACCAACACCCCCACGGTTCCAGCAGATAGCGCGAATCCTAAAACTGCAAGCGAACGACGCACCTTCAAAGAGGACATCTTGTCGCTTAATGTCAGGGAAACATTAGGCTTTAGATCCTCGTCTTTGGAAGATATCTTTTTCAAAAAACTGCCTCCTCTTAACTAGCTTTGCTCCTGATAAATCAAGTGTGAGAATAAAGCGAGTTAAATAATTTAAACCTATTAAAATAAGTAAATCATTAACCCAGCTTAAGGAGCAATTACAGATCATAAGTTACCTTGCTTTTTTCCTTAAAACAAGTTCATGATGAACAGTAAATAACTTGATTTTGTGCATTCAATCCTTCGCATTTGCTTAATGCATATGGAGGTTTGTTGTGTCAACCATCAGTTTGGTAAAATAATCTTGCAAAATCTGTAAAAAATCAATTTGTAATTAACTATACCTAAAGATAGTTTTTGTTAAAAACCTTATTTCCGAATCGATCCCTTTTTTGAGTCTAGAAGATGATTTTGCTTAATTCGAGTTCTTAAGGTATCTCTCATCTCCACAGATAGCAATAGCAGCTATTATAGTTTTTCATAGGGGTTAGCTCTTAATATCTCCATTTTGCTGCTGTTTACTGTGTTTAACGATTGAAATCAATTTATTCTATTGTGTAATCATTTTTTAACAATTTGCTGGAAAAAATTTACAAAATAAATCTCAAGTTGGCGATTTACAGGATTTTTTTATCTTTTGGTTAGAATTTTTGGATGAGACTGGCTCGTCTAAAAACTCTAACTGATCGCCACTTTGAAAACATAAAACCAAAAAGAGAGTTACGCCGCTTTGCACCGCAACTCTCTTTTTGGTTTTGATCTTACTCGCAATTATCAAGATGTATACATAATCACAATGGGTACAGGAATAGCTTAAAATTACTTTAAAAATGCCTTAAAAAATGAAATCACATTTGTAGACAGCACCTTTCATATGCATCGCCAAGGTACTTAGCCCCTACCCACATTTAAATTCGTGTAGTCAGGCTCTAACGTACTTAATTTGCTTGAAAATTGTTGTCAGACTAATGAGTAGGTTTCAATATCAAGATAGGCAACATATAGCGTTGTCAGTTGTGATAGTGAAATTCTGCCATTTTTAGCACTATCGGCTAATTTAAAGACTTTTTAGGAAAAGAAGATCTATGAGCATTGGATATCTCGCGCTGGTCTTACACGCTCACCTGCCTTACGTCCGCCACCCCGAAAGCGACTACGTACTTGAAGAAGAATGGCTATATGAGGCGATCACCGAGACTTATATTCCCCTCATCAAAGTCTACGAGGGACTTAGGCGAGATGGCATTGATTTCAAGATGACCATGAGCATGACACCGCCGCTTGTCTCAATGCTGCGTGATCCACTTCTGCAAGAACGGTATGACAAGCATCTAGCGATGCTACAGCAATTGGTTGAACTTGAAGTAATTCGCAATGAGCATAATGGTCATGTCAAGTATCTTGCTGAATACTACGTTAAAGAATTTGCAGAAACTCGCGAAACTTGGGAAAAATATGGTGGCGATCTTATAACTGCATTCAAACAGTTCCAAGATACAAATAACCTTGAGATCATCACCTGTGGTGCAACGCATGGCTATCTGCCGCTGATGAAAATGTATCCAGAGGCAGTTTGGGCACAATTAGAAGTCGCCGTTGAACATTACACGCAAGAGTTTGGACGAGCACCTAATGGAATTTGGTTGCCAGAATGTGCGTATTACGATGGGCTAGAGAGATTATTGGCGGATGTAGGATTGCGCTATTTTCTGACTGATGGGCATGGGCTTTTGTATGGTCAGCCCCGACCTCGTTTTGGGACATATGCACCTATTTTTACAGAGACAGGCGTAGCTGCATTTGCCCGTGATCATGAGTCTTCACAGCAAGTATGGTCATCAAAAGTTGGCTACCCTGGTAATGCTGTTTATCGAGAATTTTATAAAGACCTAGGATGGGAGGCAGAGTATGAATATATCAAGCCGTTTATCATGCCTAACGGTCAGCGCAAAAATACAGGTGTCAAGTATCACCGCATTACAGGAAGTGATTTTGGGCTAGATGCAAAGCAGCTTTATGATCCATATTGGGCAAAGGAGAAAGCAGCTGAACATGCGACTAATTTCATGCAAAATCGTGAAAGTCAGATCGGTTATCTGCATGACATGATGGGTCGCCCGCCACTAGTGGTATCTCCTTATGATGCAGAATTGTTTGGGCATTGGTGGTATGAGGGTCCTTGGTTTATTGATTTTCTGATTCGTAAGTCTCATTACGATCAAACCACTTTTGAGATGACGCATCTTGCCGACTATCTACGTGGCAATCCAACTCAACAGGTATCTCGTCCTGCTCAATCTAGTTGGGGCTATAAGGGCTTCCATGAATACTGGCTAAATGAGACGAATGCTTGGGTTTATCAACATCTGCATAAAGGTGCGGAGAGGATGATTCATTTGTCCTATCGTGAGCCTGTTGACGAGCTAGAATGGCGAGCGCTTAATCAAGCAGCGCGTGAGTTGCTTTTAGCGCAGTCCTCTGATTGGGCTTTCATTATGCGCACTGGCACGATGGTTCCCTATGCAATTAGAAGGACGCGATCGCATTTAATGCGATTGGAGAAACTATTTGATGATATTGAGGCTGGCACAATCGATGCTGGCTGGCTAGAAAAAATTGAATATATTGACAATATATTTCCCGATATCAATTACAGAACTTATCGTCCATTGACGGCTGGCTAATTATAGCTATAGTCCCAAAACAGAAAAGAGAGCTGCGGCGCGAAGCGCCGCAGCTCTCTTTTCTGTTTTATATTCTGAAGCTTTTCTTAACCTTTTTTTAATGAAATTTTAGTAGTGTATGTTACCGTTTAAATAATTATATGTTATGGTAGCTATATATAAACAATGTGTAATTTAAGGGATATTTAGTAATGAATACTATTCAAAGAAAGGCTGAAGCCGCTGCAAATCATAAAGCTAGTCTATCAGCTTCAATTAAACGCCGTATGGAAGTTGCTCGTACCAATAATGATGCTGGATTAATAAATGTCCTTGAACAAGAAATGAAGCAACTGGGCTTAAATTAAAAAAGAAGGGCGCGCAGCGCCCTTCTTTTTTAGGTAGCACCGCCAAAGACTTCAATGTTTGCAAATAAGCAAACAGGCGAAGCATGTCCAACGCGAATCACTTGGTTAGGTTCACCTTTACCGCAAAAGGGAGAACCATAAGCTTCGACTGTGTGGCGATCGCCAACTTTAGTAAGACTATTCCAGAATTGATTGGTGATGCCGCGATAGTTAGGATTACGGAGAGTTTTGGTTAATTTGCCATTTTCAATGAGTTTCGCGTATTCACAGCCAAATTGGAACTTGTTGCGATAATCATCAATTGACCATGAGCGATTTGATTCCATATATACGCCGCGTTCGATATCGGCGATCATCTCCTGAAAAGCATATTCTCCCGACTCAAGATTAATATTTGCCATGCGATCGATCGCAGGACGGTTCCATGAGTTGGCTCTGGCATTAGCTACACCTTCAATGCCAGAGCGCACTTGACTCTCAGAACTGCCTAAACCGCGCAATAATTTACCTTCTTTAATTAAATATTCTTTGGTGGCTGGAATCCCAGCATCATCAAAGGCATAACTAGCAAATTCGCCAGCCATTGTGGGGTCGAAGGAGACATTCATTAGCGATGAGCCATACTGCATGTTGCCAAAGTCTTCGAGCTTGATAAAGCTGCCGCCTGCGTAGTTGCGCTCATCGCCTAAGATGCGATCAATTTCTAAGGGATGTCCGATGCTTTCATGGATTTGTAGCAACATTTGATCTGGTGCTAAAACTAGTGCTGTAGTCTCCGTGGGACATTCTACAGCGGTGAGTAATTCAACTGCTTGCTCACCGACAACTTGCGCTCTTTGCAAGATTTCCTCACGATCAAATACTTCCATCCCAATCTGATTGCAACGAGCCAGTTGTCCATTATCCCCACGTTTTTGAATAATTGCACCATCTTGGGCTGTAGCAGCATAGTCCGTAGCGATGGCGAGAAATTTTTGATAAATGTCAGAACCGTTACTGCTGACAAATCTTGTCTCGATTTCAGTAATTACTGCATAGGCACTAGTTTTAACGATTTGATCGGAAACCTTTAAGGTGTCGCAGATTTCGATTAGGAGTTCATTTATTTCTTTTGGGGCGATCGCATCTGATGATTTGAGAAATGGTGAGAAATACTGCCCAATCGCCTTTGGCCTTTGAGCGATCGTAAAGTGATGTACTGCCCACTGTGCTGATGTTTTCGCTTGTTGATAGGCTTTCTGAGCCGTTAATTGAATATTTTTGAGATCAAGATGATTGGTGCTGGCATAGCCAAATTGTCCGTTTGCTAGCACTTCGATCATTACGCCATGGGATTGGCTACGTCCATTTGACTGTGGCTTGCGATCGCGTACATATCGAGTTGTATTAATTTCTTTGACTTCACGCAAGCCGATCCATTCGGCAGATGGTAGATCAATATGAGATAAGGCAGCTTTTAAATCAAATTGCATCAGGAAAATCCATAAAGTAAAAGGGACGCAATGCGTCCCTTTTACTTTATCAATTATTAAGCGGGTGATGGGATTCGAACCCACGACATTCTCCTTGGCAAGGAGATGCTCTACCACTGAGCCACACCCGCATTCAGTGGTCTTCTGCGTTTAGCGCTTTACTAATATGACAAACATTGGGAACAATGTCAACTATTTTTTTTCAAGTATTAAAATAAGGCGGCGCTTTGCGCCGCCTTATTTTAATACTTGAAACCATTTTTGCGAGTGTGGATAGCTGATTCGCCTTCACGGAGGCGCTCACCTGCGTTAATGGTTGCCAAAATTACTGTGTGATCACCTGCATCAAGACTACCTACAACAGTTGCATCAAGATAGGCGATCGCATCGGTTAGATATGGCTGTCCGCTTGGCGCAGTAGCAGTTTCGATACCATCAAAAGGATCGATATCTGGAGCAAAACCCTTGGCAAAATGTCCGATGATTTTGCCCTGTCCCTTTTCGGCAATATTAACCACGACAGGACTACCGATTGTTAAAAAAGACTCAATTGGTCTGCCTTTGGCAACAATTATTGTTGCGGAAGGAGGAGTAAACCCAGACTGCTGTACCCATGAAGCTAGCATGGTGGCAGTTTTGCCATTTTGTTGAGAGGTAACAATGAATAAGCCACTGGGGATCGCGCCAATTGCGGCTCCAAGCTGTTCATCTTGAGGAATGGTAACGGTCATTATTTACTAAAATCAGATAAAGAGTTGTCTTAGCTTAACCTAGCAAATAAAAAGCGGCGCATTGCGCCGCTTTTTATTAAATATAAGCCTAGACGTAAGCAGTCTGGAATCCCCACCAGAGTAAGAATCCGATCGCACTCAAAACAACAACGCTAGAAAGCACAATTGACAAAGGGCTATCAGCATTTTCAAACTTCATGATGCCGCGATTAAAATCTGTCATACAAGCAAATCCTAACTAAATGATTTAGATTGCCTAAGCAAAACAATTTAGTTATAGCTCAACTTTTATAGCGATCGCGCAAAAATAATCAAATCTCTGGGAATCAGCGAGCTTGGATAGTAAATTACCTATGACTGAATGGCTTCGTATTTTTTGGCTACCATCTAAACCCATACAGAAGTTAAAGGAGTTACCTCAAGATGCAGGCGTATATTACATTACGGCTTTATGGATCGTGCTATATGTTGGTAAAGCAAAGAATTTACGCAATCGCTGGAAAACTGCCCATCATCGTTATCAACAATTTAAACTACTCCATCCGTTTGGAAGACTACATTACAAAGTATTGACAACTACTCAGATCCATTCCTACGAAAAAGCTGAGATTGCGAGGTTGCGTCCTGCATGGAATGGCACGGCAAGAGTGACCTTTGGGGATTTACTATGTCTGTTTGTGGCAGTGTGGGGACGAGTAGTCATTTATGTTTTGCTGCTACTTCTTGCGATCACAGCTCTTATCTATTTGCTATCAAATTGAATTCTATGTTAACAACACAAAGATCTTTAAAAAGTCGATTTAGAGCTATTTTTACAAGCATTTTGCTAATTGCACCGCCAAATTTTGCCTGTCACATAAAAGCGCTGACAAACTCCGTAATTAATGACGAGCTGAGAAATCTAGAACTCATAAACGAAATAGATATAACTATAGTCACGATTGCCATCGGTGCATACTGGCATCAAGACTTACAAGAAGTGCGATCGCGAATATTAGGATTGCAGTCCCACAGCAATGCTGATATTCAAGAATTGGTGTTAGCCTATGCGATCGCCTTGGCTTGTCAGAATGAGTTGAAACCGCAATCATTTATTAATCAGGTTTGTCATGATTTTAATAAAAGAAGAGCTCTCAGTCGCGATCTTAAATCTCAACAAAAATGCTTGGAACAATTACAGCTAGCACATGAATTTGTTAATCAAGGTGCAAGCGCGATCACAGCCCATAGTGCAAATGGATTATCCGATGCGATCGCTAGTAGTTTGTATTATTTCCTGAGCACACCTCATAGTTTGCACTTAATCACTGAACGCGCTCAAAGCTGTCCACAATCAAATAATCTTAATAATCTCCAAATCGCACTACAAGCGGTGGCGATCGCCTCGGCATATTTGGGTGAAATTGGAAATATAGCTAATCAGAATCAGGATATCTTGACCAAAGGCGCAATAATAGGCGATCAGCTATGGGCAGAATGGTCTGGAGTTTTTGATGTTAAATTAGATAACTAAGTCGAGAGAAATTGATATATGCCACAGCTAATTGGAATTTTGCTACTGATCGCCTATATATTCGGCGTTATAAAATTTTTGTTAGGTTTTCGTCGTACCGATTTTGAAGGAAATCAGATTGGACTAGCATTGCTCTGGCCAGTCTTATTCGCCATGAATGGCAACTACCGCAAAAATTTCTTTAAAGCACTTAAAGGCTCCTAATGACTTGGTGGAAACGACTCAGAACCAATCCTCTTGCTTGGATTGGTATTGTAATTTTAACGACTTTCTATGGCTTGGCTATATTTGCTAATTTTGTAACCCCCTATGGTGTTAATGAATCGGCTAAAAATGGTGCACTGCTACCACCTACCCAAATTCATTGGCGCGATCGTCAAGGTCAATATATTGGTGCTCATGTCTATCCGACTACTCAGGGCAAAGTCGATATGGAAACAGGCGATCGTGCCTTAATCGTTGACTACACCAAGCCTTCACAGATTCAGATTTTTCATGGCGGACATTTGTTTAGTACCACTAGTAGTGCTCAACTGAATATACTAGGAACAGATGAGCAAGGACGGGATCAATTGACCAGATTACTGTATGGCGGTAGGATTAGTCTCCTAATCGGCTTTATCGGTACAATTATCTCTTATACTGTGGGCTGCCTTGTCGGTGGTATTTCAGGCTATGTTGGCGGATGGCTTGATGTGGTGTTAATGCGTTTTGTTGAGGTTCTGATGTCAGTCCCTTCAATTTATTTGTTAGTAGCATTAACTGCAATTTTGCCAGCTGAAATCAGTAATACTGAGCGATTCGCGTTAATCATTGCGATAATTTCATTTGTATCATGGGCAGGCTTAGCAAGAATTATTCGAGGGCAAGTACTGTCCATCAAAGAACAAACTTTTATTTTGGCAGCTCGTGCTTCAGGAGCAAGCCCATTACGGATCATTGTCAATCATGTCTTACCACAAACAATCACATTTATTATTATCTCTGCAACCCTCGATATCCCCCGATTTATTGTTGTAGAGGCAGTTTTAAGTCTTGTTGGACTAGGTATACAACCTCCTGATCCCTCATGGGGTAATATGCTGTCAGTGTCTACAAATGCCTCGATTGTAATTCTGCAACCTTGGCTAGTATGGGTTCCTGCATTTGCGATCGTATTGACGGTGCTATCATTTAATCTCTTGGGTGATAGTTTGCGCGATGCCCTTGACCCCAAAAACATTAGGCAATAGACTTTTTAAAAAAAATCCCAACAGTCTGAAAATTTGTCGCCAAAATGCTTAGGCAATTAGGTAGTATGAGACTAGGACTTAGGCTATTTTGTATTGTTTGTGAAGGGTTTTTGCTCTTTCGTCGTGTCAATCTGAAAGTTAGCATCAGCAAAATAGGAGTATATTCAGCGTGCAGTACTTAGCGGAACTTCAAATATCGAAAGCAGCTTTTGGATTAGGCGGTAATTCGTCAATCCGTCTATTAGCACGTAATACGGGTGAAAATGTTTGGCAGCCGATTACTAACGAGCAAACATTGCCAATTGACTCGGCTATGGCAAAAGATTTTAAAGATGGTCAGTTAGTAATTGCTGAGGTTACTGGTAGTAACCAAGTGCAAAGTATCCAAGATGCTTCAAAAAAAATTGTCAATATCTTGCAGGCTTTTTCACGATCACAAGATAAATATAAATCTGCCGAAGAAGAAGTCGAGCAGTGGAAGCAATCTCTTAATTTTCAGAGTCAAGAGCTGCATCGGCGTGAGCAAGAGTTAGAACAAAAAGAGCTAGAGCTAGAACATCTTAATGATAGAAAACAAGAAATTGAGGAGTTAGAATCAAAATTTAGCAAAGAGCGTAGTGAAATTGAGGAATTACGCAAGAATATTGAATCAGAACGGGGGCGGTTTGAAGCTAAGGCAGCAGCCTTAACTGTCGATCAGGCTGAGCATATCAAAACGCTGATCAGTCAATTGTCAACTGGGTTTACAAATCCTGATTCTCTTAGAGACAGAATCCATAGTGCTATTGATCTTCTCAACCAGCGTCAAGAAATACTTACAGGATTTTGGCAAAGTTTAGACAGAATAAAAAATGAAGCTGAGAAGCAAAAAAGTAGTCTAAGCAAATCGACAGAAGAACTTAACGCTCGTAAAACTCATTGGCAGCAGACTCAAATTGCACTTGCTGATGCTCAAGCGGAGCTTAAAGCTCAGCGTGGCATCCTAAAGCTACAAGAAAATAATATGGCGATGTCTAGGTTACAACTAGATGCTCAAATTGACCTCTATCAGCAGACATTCAAAGCGATCGAGGAGTTTGGGGGGCCTGGCTGTATGGATGTACTTAGTCCTGAAGAAGAAAGTCGCTTACAGTCAATGTCTATTGAAGAACTAGAATCAACAATTAAGGCATTGCAAGCTGATTTTGATAGGTTAGCCAATTATGTAAGTGCTCAAGAAGATGAGCTAGCTGGGCTAGAAGGCGAAATAGCGGATCTACAGAGTCAGGTTGAAACTGCGGATCAATTTGAGCGTATTGAACTAGAAAGCAATAAGGATTTTGCTGAGGAACAATACAAGGTTCTTGAAGAAAGCGTTATGGGATCACGAGGGGGGATGCAACAGCGCCTTTCTGTACTAAATAAACAAAAGGCGATTCTGGATCGCCGTAAAGGAATTGCGGTTAATTTAAATCCAGTCCAGAATTTATTGCCTTTGTTATCGCAAATTGAAGCTCAAAAGAATCGTCAAGAACAAGAGCTTCGTAAGATGGAAAGCCAAATTGAGACAGTGAGAAACTATACGCAGCAGCAGCAAGATGTTCTTGCAAAGCAAACGCATGAACATCAGCAACAAGAACAATCAATTCGTGCTGCCGAGGCTCAACAGCAAGATCAGGTTAGAGTTGTTGCTGAATTGTTAGGACAAATTAGTGCTAGAGAGCAGCTTTTACGTCCTGTGCAGGATATTGTGGACACGTTACGCCCACAGCTAGAGGCAGCGATTCAGGATCTGGGAGTTATGTCAAATGGTAATAGCTCCGCACAAATTCTCACTGATCTACAATCTGTTATTCAAAGTTTAGTTTCTTCTTAAGAAAACTACTCCAAAAAAGCAAAGCGCCCGCTACGCGGGCGCTTTGCTTTTTTGGAGTAGTTTTTATTCTTCAACTTTAATTGAGAGGATTTTGTCACCACGACGAATTGCTTGCGCAACTTCGGTATCTTCTGTATATCCAAAAGCTGCATATTGACCATCTAAAAATGATGCATCACCAAGAGTGATAAAAAACTGACTAGTGGCACTATTAGGGTCATTAGTGCGTGCCATGGAGAAAACACCTGCTTTGTTGTGCTTAATCACGGGTTTTTTGCCACCAGTTAAGATGTTGCCAATAGTGGCTTCAGTATCACCTTCTGCCCAGATTTCGAGTTTGATGCGATCGCCCGATCCACCAGTACCATTACCAAGAGGATCGCCGCCTTGAATTACAAATCCTGGTTCGACACGATGAAAAGTTAATCCATCATAAAAACCATGCTTGGCTAGGTCTACGAAATTTTTGACAGTGATTGGGGCGTGTTGATCATCAAACTCAGCACGGATAGTTCCCTTAGCGGTCTCGATTACAGCACGGATCATAAGTAGACTTACCTAAAAGTTTTTGAATTTTAAATCAGCTTAAAGTATAGCAACCGCCAAGGCGGTTAAGATGCAAAACCTCAAAAGCTGCGTTAATTCATGAATTACCCACGCTTTTGTTTGTTTTTTATAGTAATGCTCAAATTAGTTCCGTCCTTCTAAACCAAGAATTAGTGATGCGGGGCTTCGCCTCGTAACACTAATTCTTGGTTTTGCAACGTCTATTTTTTTGTGGGAAGGAAATAGGACATAAACCCATAAGAATAATGGCGGCGCTTTGCGCCGCCATTATTCTTATGGGTTTAGAATTTGCATTTCTATAATTAAAAACAGTGGAGTGGGGCTTAGCCCCACTCCACTGTTTTTGACAGAGAAGGAAGTAGTATGATGGAGTGATAGATCGGCTTTGAGGATCACATATAGTTATGGATAGCAATAATTTGCTCAAGCAGTTACTCATGCTTGGAGTTGGCACGACTTCGATGGTGCTAGAAAAAATAAAAGAAGCTAGTGAAGATTGGGTCAAAGATGGCAAAATCGATCCTGAACAGGCTTCAGAGATCCTCAATGATATTGCAAGCCGACTCAAGTCAGAGCAGGGAAATCTGGAAACTTTAATTCAGCGGCAGATTCGTAATGTGATGCAAGATTTGGGTGTACCACGTCAAAATGAAATGGATGAATTGCGTGGACGAATCGATCGCCTAGAGCGTCAGATGCGTGATTTAGAAAATAAGCAGTGGCGCTAATTAATGGAAGCTTCAGGAATTCTGTATTTAGTGGGAACGCCGATCGGTAATTTGGAGGATATGACTTTCAGGGCGATCGCGACGCTGAAACAGGTTGATTTAATTGCGGCGGAGGATACTAGACATACGGGCAAGCTGTTGCATCATTTTGGAATTGAGACTCCGCAGACAAGCTATCACGAACATAATGCTTTTAAGCGTGTCCCCGAACTAGTAGAAAAGTTGTTGCAAGGTATGGCGATCGCCTTAGTCACCGATGCAGGAATGCCAGCGATTTCTGATCCTGGGGTAGAACTGGTGCAGGGTTGTATCGCGGCAGGAATTCGGATTGTCCCGATTCCTGTTGTCACCGCAGGAATTGCTGCTTTGACCGCTTCGGGTTTTGCTACTCAGTATTTTGGGTTTGATGGATTTTTGCCAACTGATAAAAAAGAAAAACGCGATCGCTTAGAGATTTTGCGTTTAGAAACCCGCACGATGATTCTCTATGAATCGCCACATCGTTTATTACGAACTCTCGAAGAACTTGCCGAAAGTTTGGGGAAAGAACGTCAAATCGCGATCGCTAGGGAATTAACCAAATTACATGAGGAATTTTGGCGTGGTTCCATTGAAGATGCGATCGCCTATTTTACGGTACAGGCTCCTAGAGGGGAATTCACGTTGGTTTTAGAAGGTGCGAAAGCTAGTCTAAAGCCAGTTTGGACAGAGGAAGTAATTTTAAAAGAGTTGCAAGATTTGATTAATTCTGGTGTTTCGCGATCAGATGCAAGTCGCCAATTAGCCGAACTAGCCGATTTACCACGCCGCCAAATTTATCAGCTAGCGCTGACTCTACAAGAATAAGCCAAGAAATCAAGTTCTTGGCTAAAAGCTCAAGTCCACTGAAGTGGACTAAAAAAATTTCTCTTTAACCCGTTTCAACGGGTTTTAGCTTTCAGCCCGCACTTGAGTGCAGGGTTTTATTTTCTGCGTCGTAAAAATACTAATAGCTTCTCAAACCCTTCAGGTATTGGGGCAGTATTTTCAATTAATACGCCTGAGACTGGATGGGTAAATGTAAGCCGCCATGCATGTAGCGCCTGACCTGACAGATATTGCGAAGTTTCCTTATTCGGATATCCATAGACAGGATCGCCAGCGATCGCCCAGCCCATATATGCGGAATGAACGCGAATTTGATGGGTACGTCCTGTTTCTAAATCAAACTTAACAAGCGTGTAATTTCCCAAACGTTCCTGAATTTGCCAATGTGTAATCGCTTTTCTGCCATCGGAAATGACTGCCATTTTTTTGCGATCGCTCTTGTGTCGGGCGATCGCAGCGTCAATTATGCCTGATTCACCTTTGGGAACGCCGCGCACAATGCCTAGATATTCCCGTCGTGCCGTTTTTGCTTGAATCTGGGCTTGTAAATCTTGATGAGCGCGATCGCTCTTGGCAACCACCATTACGCCACTGGTATCTTTATCTAAACGATGCACAATTCCTGGGCGCTGAGTTCCATTTATCCCCGAAAGCTCATTGCAATGTGCTAAAAGCGCATTCACTAAAGTTCCATCACTATGTCCCGCCGCAGGATGGACGACTATTCCCGCAGATTTATTGATTACAATTAAATGCTCATCTTCGTACAGAACATCTAAGGGAATTTCTTGGGCAACGATATCGAGGGGCGTTGCATCGGGAGTAATGATTTGAATGCGATCGCCTGCTTTGATTAAATCCTTTTTGTTGTTACAAAGAACGTCATTAACGGTGACATGCCCTTCATCAATTAATGTTTGTATTCGCGAGCGGGATAGTTCGGTGAGGTGATGTGCTAAGAAGCGATCAATTCGCTCAGATTTAATCAAATCTGTCCCGACTTCAATCAAGTTAGTATTATTATTCGCTGTAGGGATGATTTCTAGATTCATATCAAATTTGATTGTACATGTAAAAAGGAAAATCGACCGCGTAGCGGTCGATTTTCCTTTTTTTGTTTTTGATTACGCCAAGTTTATTAATTGATGTTTTGAAAAGCAGCGAAGGGGAGAGCCGCTGCGATCGCTTTAGGAACTGCTCCAGTTAATGTCTTAACTGCCATATCCCATAGCTTCGCAGGTTCGAGATCTGCGCCAATCATTTGCCATATACGCATTAGCTCCTCGGTATGAAGGCGATTATCTTCGGTAAGAGCTAACAAAATGCGGCGGCGGATATATTCGCCATCTTTGGAAGTAAGGAATTTTAATCCCATGCTTGCGGTGGGGATAATGTCAAAATCATTATCGGATTTAGCGATCGCCAATAAATTCTCTAATCTTGCCCATTGGAACTTATCGTCTTTGAAAAGAATTCCAACTAAACGTTGACGCAGACTTTCCGATTCATCAGTAAGCAAACGTCTCGCCACGTAGGGATAGGCAACCTGCACGATTTGAAACTCTGGATTTAGGCTCAGAGCAACACCTTCTTGGGTAATTACAGAGCGAATGATGAGCGCAAACTTGGCGGGTAAACAGAAAGGATAGTCATACATCACTTTCGAGAAGCGATCGGTCACAACTTTAAAGTTGAAGTCTTTTACTTTCTCGGACATGATATCGCCTAGCACTGATTCGAGAGCATTGACAATTGGCTTCATCTCGATGTCAGGTTGCAGGAATCCCAGTCTCACATAGTCCTGACCAAGTTCATCGTAATCCTTATTCAGTAAGTGAACAACTGAGTCAACCAACTGCTCTTTGGTAGTGAGGTCTAATTGATCCATCATGCCAAAATCGATATATGCCATCTTGCCATCGTAGGTGGCGAAGAGATTGCCAGGATGTGGATCAGCGTGGAAAAAGCCAAATTCTAGAAGTTGACGTAAACCAGACATAACACCAATTTTTACGAGATTGTCTGTGTTTAGTCCTGCGGATTTAATCTGGTCGATTTCAGTGAGCTTGATACCATTAATCCATTCAAGTGTCAAAACTCGATGAGTGCTAAATTGACGATAAATCGATGGAACTTTGACATCAGGATCGTTTTTGAAATAACCAGCGAAACGTTCCGCGTTGGTTGCCTCATGGACGTAATCGATTTCTTCAAATAGCTTTAAGCCGAACTCATCGACGATCGCTTCTAAACTATTACCGAGGTTAAGTGGTAATAGTGGTCCCAGCCAGCCTGCAATGCCCCGCATGATATAGAGATCGAGGGTGAGCGTAGGCACTAATGCGGGACGCTGCACCTTGACGGCTACTTCTTCGCCAGTGTAAAGCGTGGCTTTGTAAACCTGTCCTAAACTTGCTGCCGCGACTGCATCTTCAGAGATGTTGCGATAAACTGCATTTACTGGTTTGCCTAGCTCTGACTCAATAATTGCAAAAGCCTGTTCGTTAGAAAACGGTGGTAACTGGTCTTGGAGTTTAGTGAGTTCTTCTAGGAAATCGATCCGCACCAAGTCAGGTCTTGTCGATAGTGCTTGCCCGACTTTGATATAGGTGGGGCCAAGAGCCGTTATAATGCGGCGCAACTGCTCAGCTAGCTTCGGCTGACTGACTGTGTTGCCTGTCAAGACATCCCAGCCAAAGGCGATCGCAAAGCTCAATGCAAAATAAATGATTTTGAAAATACGTGCGATCGCTAACCAAGGACGACGACCGTAATATTCGGCATTGGCTTTTGCGTCGTAGCGATTTAGCTGTTCGAGGGGATGCTGACTCACGCTGATAAATACCTTTTTTATATCCCATTCAACCTACCAGTATACAAAAATACATAATATATTTGTAATAATTTTTAAAGAGTTGCAATAATTGGGGCAAAAATCTATTTTAATTGCTCGGCTTCGGCGAGGATCGGGTTAAGTCCGAACCATGTGCCAAGTTCGTCGAGATACTCAAACACAAAGAGGCTGCGGAGGAGGGTTTGATAGCCTTCTTCACCGACTACTGCTTTTTGGGCTTTGACTTGTTGCAGAAGTTCCCATTCATTGGCGGTGATCGCTCTGACGAGGGAATCGCGTTGGGTGGCGATTACTTCTTCGAGGGTATCGCGATCGATGGGTGGGTCTTGTTTTTGGAGACAACCGTATAGGAGAACGAGGAGGTTGCGGACGTGACCACCACTGACGGTGCAGAGCCGATCGCAAGTTTCTTGATTTTCAAATACTTGGTCGAGATATTGGGCGCGTTCCTCTGAGGGGAGGTCGGGAAAGGCACGGGCGAGAACCATGTCGCGTAATAGGTGGATGCCTTCGGCGTGGAGTTGGTTATCGCGATTTTTGACGCGCACCATTGGTAGGACTTTGGGTGCGCCGCCGAAGCGATCGCTGAGGGGTGCGATCGAGTTAGAGAAGTTGAGGACGAGGGGGGTGGTATAGACGATGTGGCAATGGAATTGACGGAGTTTTTCGCCGCGTGTGACGAAGATATATTCGGCTTGGTTGCGTTCTTTGGTGTTTTCGAGGCGATCGAGGCTATCGACGATCGCGACTATGCCTTTTTGTCCGCGTTCTTGGAGGGCTATGTTGGCGGGTTCGAGGAGTTCTGTTAGAGTCGAGGTGGGGTATTATCCCCAGCCCCTCTCTATTAGATCCGAGCGTGCAACTTTCACTGCACTCGGCTCCCGATATT